>CALWAK010000014.1 GCA_944373095.1 uncultured Bacilli bacterium | reverse complement strand
TTCTTTAAATGATATAACTGATAGTATTACTTCTTTCATACCTTTAAGTTTTGATAAAAAATTAAGTTATATGCTAGAAACTAATTATTTAATTAGGGCAAAGAACTTAATTTATGATATTTCTATTGAGTTGGAAGTAATTAATTTAGATCAAAAATTAGATAACGAATTACAACTTAGTATGGAAGAAACGCAAAAGGAATATATTTTACGTGAAAAGATAAAACATATAAAAAAAGAATTAGGTGACGATGATACTGAAGATATAAGTAGTGTTTACTTAGAAAAATTAAATAAATTAGTATTAAAAGAAAAAACTAGAAAAAAATTATTAAATGAGATAAGTAAATTAGATAATTTAAAAGATAATAATCCAGAATATTCTGTTGTTAGAAATTATTTAGATACTATTTTAAATTTACCTTGGAATGTTTCGTCAACTGATGTTTTAGATATTGAAAAGATAAAAAAAAGTTTAGATCAAATTCATTTTGGTTTAGAAAAACCTAAACAAAGAATATTAGAATATATTGCAATTAAAAAGCGTAATCCAGATATAAAAAGCCCAGTTATTTGTTTAGCAGGTCCACCAGGAGTTGGAAAAACAACCTTTGCTATCAATGTAGCTAAAAGTTTAAATAGAGAATTTTATAAAATAAGTGTTGGTGGATTAAATGATATTAATGAATTAATGGGTAACAGACGTACTTATTTAGGCAGTAACATGGGGAAAATAATGCAAGGTATTAAAAAGTGTAATGTTAATAATCCAGTTATTCTAATAGATGAAGTTGATAAAATGGTTAAAAATAATTTTGGTGACCCTGCAAGTTGTTTATTAGAAATACTAGATTCTTCCCAAAATACAATGTTTATAGATAATTACGTTGAAGAAGAATTTGATTTATCCAAAGTAATGTTTATTTTAACTTGTAATGATATAACTTTAATTCCTGAAGTATTATTTGATCGTTTAGAGATTATTGAAATATCTAGTTATACAGATTTAGAAAAATTAGAAATTGCTAAAAAATATATGTTACCTAAAATATATAATGATTTTAAAATAAATATTAAAGATATAAAAATCTCTGATAATATTATTTTACAAATTATAAATAAATATACAAAAGAATCTGGTTTAAGAGAATTAGATAGGACATTAAATTCTTTAATTAGAAAATTAATAGTAAATAATAAAGATGATAATATAAAAATCAATTTAAAACAAGATGATATAAAAAAATTACTTGGTAACCCTAAATATGAAAAATATGATTCCAATACAACAAATAAACCTGGTTTAGTGAATGCTCTTGCATATACATCTGCAGGAGGTATAGTAATGAATATTGAATCTTGTGTATATGAAGGAAAAGGCGAAGTGTTGTCTACTGGATTATTAGGTGATGTTATAAATGAATCAGTGGAGGTTGCAGTTAGTTTTATAAGAAGTAATAGACATTATTTTAAAGTTAGTGATTATTATTTTTTAGAAAAAACTATACATATTCATTTCTTAGAAGGTGCTACACCAAAAGATGGTCCATCAGCTGGTGTTGCCATTACTACAAGTATCTTAAGTTTATTATTAGATAAAAATATAAATTCTAATATTGCAATGACTGGTGAAATTACTTTACGGGGAGATATATTAGCAGTTGGTGGTATTAGAGAAAAAATAATTGGAGCCTATAAAAATGGAATAAAAAAAATATTTATTCCTAATTCCAATATAAATGATATTGATGATATACCGACTTACATAAAGGATGATATAAAAATTATTTTAGTAGGTAATTATTTTGAATTATTTAACCAGTTATTTGACTAAAAGATACTAGTTTATAATTAGAATTTGTAGTAAAATATTTTAGGGAGGATTGAATGAAGAAGTTAGTAAGTATTATTTTAGCGTTAGTTTTATTTGTAATACCTAGTATTTGTTTAGCAGATGAAACTAAAGAACCTGTAAATATTTATTTGTTTAAGGGGAAAACTTGTTCACATTGTCATGAATTTTTAGAATGGATTGATTCTTTAGATGACGATATTAAAGCTAAATTTAATTTAATAGAATGCGAAGTTTGGTATAATACTGTCAATAATACTGCGATGAGTAAAGTTGCTGAAATAATGGGTGATGATGTATCTGGTGTTCCATATTTTGTAATCGGAGAAACTAGTTTTGCTGAAGGCTTTAAATCTAGTATGGCTGATTCTATTATAGATGCTATTGAAAAAGAGTATGAGAAAGACACTAGATACGATGTAGTTAAAGAAAACAATATAACTATTGAACCGGATGGCGTTGAAAAAGAAGTAGAAAAAGAAAAAACAAATCCAATTGTTATTACAGCAATATTTGCATTCATAATAATTGGCGGCGGAGCTTTAGTATATATTTCAACAAAATCTGGTTTATAATAAAAAACTTGTTCAAATTTTTGAACAAGTTTTTTATTATCTATTATAGTATTCAACTATTAATGCTTCATTTATTTCTTGGTTTAATTCACTTCTTTCAGGAAGACGAACTAATTTACCACTAAACTTATTATTATCAAATTCAACAAATGCTGGACGATTTAAAGTTGCTTCAAGAGCTTCTTTAATTGCTGGATGATTTACACTTTGTTCTTTTACAGCAATTATATCACCAGGTTTAACAGTATAAGAAGGAATATCTACTTTAATACCATTAACTGTAATATGTCCATGATTAACAATTTGTCTAGCAGCACGACGAGTTTTTGCTAAACCCATACGATAAACGATATTATCAAGTCTACTTTCTAATAATTTTAATAGATTTTCACCTGTAATACCTTTCATTTTACTAGCACGAACAAAAGTCTTTTTAAATTGCTTTTCATTTAAACCATACATATATCTAACTTTTTGTTTTTCTTGTAATTGAACACCATATTCACTAAGTTTTCTTCTTCTGTCAGTTCCATGTTGTCCTGGAGCATATGGACGTTTTGCTAAATCTTTACCATTTTCTAAAGTAGAAAAACCTAATCTTCTAGATTTTTTGTATTGAGCACCAGTATATCTTGCCATTATTATTCTCCTTTCCTTTGTATTTGCTAAAAATTTAGATTCTTAATATTTATAGGGGAGTTTATCTAAAAACTTTTTCCTTGGCAGAAGGATACTTGTTTACTATGTAGTGATAAACACATCAATAAATATTTAAGCACTGCCAAATTAATCGCAGTATTAATTTATCATATCTTAAACTTAAAGTCAATAAAGTGACAAAATTAACATAATATTAGTATTATATTTCTAATGGTGATATTTTATGGGAAAAAGATTTAAATGCAAAAAACAAAGTTATATTTTAAAATTAAGTATTTTTATTTTATTATTTATAATTGGTTTTAATATAGGGTATAAAATATTAAGAAAAAAAGTTACTAACTTTTTTGAAAATGATACTTATTTAGATTATCTAATAAAAAATAGTTTTAATAATCAAGTAAAGTATGAAGATTTTCTAATGCCTAATGAAATATTACCAACATTTAATGAAAACAATAATTCTTTAGAAGATCCTATTATATATATTTATAGTACCCATGATGAAGAAGAGTATGAAAGTAATTATATTAATCCTTATAACATAAATCCAAATGTTAAATTAGCAAGCTATTATTTGCAAGAACAATTAAAGAATATTGGAATTAATTCGATAGTCGAAGATAAAAGCGTTGGTGATGTTATAAGAAAAAATGATTGGGTTTATAGCAAGTCTTATGAAGTATCACGTATGTATTTAGAGGAAGCTAAAAATAACTATCCAAGTGTTAAATATTTTATTGATTTGCATCGTGATTCTTCTGTTAAAGAAAAAACAACCACTACATATGAAGGAAAAGATTATGCTAAAATTTTATTCATTGTTGGTTTAGAACAAGAAAATTATGAAGCTAATTTAGAAATTACTAATAGATTAAACGAAATTTTAATTTCTAATATTCCAACTATATCTCGTGGTATTTATAAAAAAAGTGGTCCTGGTGTTAATGGAATATATAATCAGGATTTTGATCCTAATTGTATTCTAATTGAAATGGGTGGACAATATAATACTATTGTAGAAGTTTCTAATACGATTGAAATACTTGCTAAATCTATTAAAACTTTGTTGGAGGAATATGAAAAAGAAGAATAATACATTTTTTAAACTTTTATTAATCTGTTTTTTAATATTTATGGGCTTATATATTGCTGAAGAAAGTGGGTATTATGAAGCAAAAGTTAGTAAAAATGCTTATATAACAGAAGAAAATTTAAGAGCGTTTGAACAAGACGTTTTAGATGGTAAAGAAATAAATATAAAAGATTATGTCACTAATGAATATAAAGATTATTCATCTTTTACATCCGATTTAGGCCAAAAACTAGCTTATAATGTTGATAAACTTATGGATGGAGGAATAACTGAATTTTTTAAATTATTAGGTAATTTATTTTAGTTGTAATATTTATAAAATGGTGGTAAATTAAGTTTGGTGATAATTATGGATGAGAGTAAACTAGGTGAAATGGTAAGATATATTTGTGATAAAAAAGGCTGGAATATTAGTACAATATCTAATTTGCCTAGTAAGGAAATAGAAAAAAAATATAATAAATTAAAAGAGCAAGAAGAACTTGAGGCTCATTTAAAAGAAATGGCTGCCAAAGAAAAAGCTAAAGAATTAGAACAAAATTATTCTGAACCATACTTTTTAACACCAAGAGAAATAGCTGATATTTACCCTCAAAGAAAAAATTTATTAGATGAAACCCTAGAAATGCCTGAAGGATGTTTAGTAGATGACTTTTTAGGACCTACAGAAGCAAATAGTTATAATAGAGGACGTAGACGTTAATGAACGATAACTTAAAAGAATTTAAAGACTATTTACAATATGAAAAAAAGTTTCCAAGTAATACTATATTAAGCTATATTTCTGATATAAGCTTTTTTTTAAATTACTTAAAAAGTATTAAGAAATCTATTAAATTAGTAGATAAAATTTTAATAAGAGATTACTTAAAAGTTTTAGATTCATTAAATTACAAACCAAGTACAATATCCAGAAATTTAAGTAGTTTACGCAGTTATTTTGATTTTTTACTTATTAATAAAGAAATAAAATATAATTCTTTTAATTTAATAAAAAATCCTAAAAAAGAAAAAAAGTTACCTAATTTTTTAACATATAAAGAATTTGAAGAGGTTATAAATTCTATCCCTCAAGATAATGAATATTATAAAAGAAATATTTTAATATTTGAATTATTATTTGCTACTGGTATTAGGGTATCAGAGTTGGTTAATATTAAATTAAGAGATATTGATTTAAATAATAATTCTATAAAAGTTTTAGGAAAAGGTGGTAAAGAAAGAATAGTATATTTTGGGGAATATGCTAAAAATGCGTTAATATCTTATCTAGATAATTCTCGAAGTAAATTATTAAAAAATAAAAAATCGGAGTATTTATTAATAAATAATAAAAGTACTAAATTAACTAGAGAAGGAGTTTATGAAATAATTGTTAAATCAGCTAATATGGCGAAATTAAAACATGCAATATCTCCTCATGTTATGCGTCATACTTTTGCAACTTCTATGCTTAATAATGGGGCAGATATAAGAAACGTTCAATAATTACTTGGGCATGAATCTCTATCAACTACTCAAATTTATACTCACGTTACTTCGGATATTTTAAAATCGGAGTATTTAAAAAACTTTCCTCGTAAATAATTGTATTTAAATTTTTTCTTATTAATGATATAATTTGATTAATAATAAGGTGAATAATATGGAAGAAAATCTTAATAATAAGAAGAAAAATAGAGGAAAAATATTAAAATTATTATTTTTTATAAGTATAATTATTATTATAGTTTTTGGAATATTCTATGGTAAAGATTTTATTTTAAAAGATAAACTTTATACTTTATCTATATATAAAGATGAATATAATAATATCTGTGGAATAGAAACTGAAACTTGTAATGTTTTTGCTTTTGATATTATTACTGATGGAAAAGCAACTTTATTAGATTCTAATAATAATTATATTTTATATAAAGATGAAACAATAAATATTTATGATATTTTTAGTAAAAATGTAAATAAATTACAATTGCCAAATAATTATACTAAATATGAGTTAGCATATGATACTTATACTAATAGATTAATGGGTGTTATTTATTATGATAAGTTATCTAAAATAAATAATGTAGATATTTATGGTGTTTCTGGTTTTTATAATATTAAAAATAATTTAATACTTTATCAAAATCGATTTAATACAAGTTTAAAAATAATATCTAATGAATATTTAAGTGTAACTAATTATGATTCTAAAACTAATTTATTTGAAAATAGTCTTGTTAAACTTGCTGAAGAAGCGGTTGTTGCTAAATCTGGTGTTACAAACAAGATAAATAATTATGAAATATATGAGAATTCTAAAGGTTATTTTATTTATGAAAATATAGATTCTGATAATTATAATATTTATGGTCAAAATGGAAAAATTATTACTGAAACTTCAGTAAATAAAACTCTATATTCATATAAAGATGAATATTTATATGTTTATATACCAAGTAATATGCAACTTGTGCAATACGATGTATTAGCAAATATTATTAGTACAAGGCAATATAACGTATTAGATAAATTAGAAATTATTGCTTTATATAAAAATTATAGTATTTATTATCAAAATGAAAAGGTTTATATACAAGATTTAGAAAATGATTATAAAAATGTATTATTAGATTTAAGTAGTAAACCTGATTTATTAGAACTTAAAGAAGAGAATGATATTTTATATATTACTTTATATGACAATATAAATAAAAATAAGATAGAAATCCAATTTAATTTAAATACAAAGAATATAAGTGTCTTAAATTTGTTAAATATTGAATTAATTAGTGATATTAAACTTAGTACTTCTGAATTAACTGATTTTTTTACTAATAATAATTTAGTGGCTTATACAAATAATACTTATTTAGGTTCTTTATATAATAAAGAAGTAAATATAAATTATCAAATAATATATACAATTAATAGAGTAGTTGATAAATATTACAATATTTTATTTAATAATACGATGTATGGAAGTATAAATATATCTAAAAAAGATATAATAACTTTAGTAAATAAAATATTTAATTTAGGAAGTAATTATGATGAATTTTATAATAGTTATTCTTTGATTTTAAATGCTAAATTAGTTGATATAGTTTGTGATAAAGATAATTGTAATATAAAAATAAAATTAAATAATAATATAAGTGATGTATACAATAAGCCTGGTTTTGCTAATTTAATTATAGAAAACAAAAAAGAAGGAAATCATACAATTATTAAAAACAGTTTTGTTTATATTGAACCTGTTGTTAGTAATGATTTAATACTTATAAAAGTTTATGATAATAGAGGCGGAAATGAATTAGGAAGTTACATAGAAGATAAAGATATGGTCGTATATTCTTATGATTATATATTAGAAAAAATAGAAAATAAAAACACATTATCGTATACTTATGAATTTGATGAAAATAATGCATTAATTAGTATTAGTTAGTAAATAAAACTTGCTGATTAATGCTTTTTTTTATATAATAATTAAGAATTTAAAGGAGAAATAATTATGAATTTAAAAGATTTATATATAAATTTTTTTGTTAGCAAAGGACATAAACAAATACCTTCTGCTCCAGTTGTACCAGAAAATGATCCTTCAGTTTTATTTAATACTGCTGGTATGCAACCTTTAATTCCATATTTAATGGGAGAACATCATCCTTATGGAACAAGATTATGTGATTATCAAAAATGTATTAGAACAAATGATTTAGAAGAAGTAGGAGATACTACTCATCATACATTTTTTGAAATGCTTGGTAATTGGTCTTTAGGAGATTATTTTAAGGAAGAGTCAATTGAATGGAGTTTTGAATTTTTAACAAAAGTTTTAAAAATAGATAAAGAGAGATTAGCTGTTACGGTATTTAAAGGCAATGATATAATTCCTTTTGATGAAGTAAGTTATAATAAATGGTTATCTTTAGGAATTAGCAAAGATAAAATATGTAAAACAGTAGAAGATAATTTTTGGATTGCAGGTGAATCAGGCCCATGTGGACCAGATACTGAAATATTTTACTTCCGTAGTAACGATGAAATACCAAATACTTTTGATCCAGAAGATAATCGTTGGGTAGAGATTTGGAATAATGTTTTTATGCAATTTTTTAAAGATAGTAATGGTGAGGTAAGCGAATTACCTAAAAAGAATGTTGATACTGGAATGGGTGTAGAAAGAACTACTGCTATATTAGAAGGTGTAAATGATAATTATTTATCTAGTGTATGGATTGATATTATTAAATTAATTGAAGCCATATCTAAATTACCTTATAAAGGTAATGAAAAATCTATGCGTGTTATAGCAGATCATATTCGTACTTCAGTATTTATTGCAGCTGATTATTCTGGAATAAAACCAAGTAATACTGATCAAGGGTATATTTTAAGAAGACTTATTAGAAGAGCAATAAGACATGCTAAAAAATTAAATATAGATATTAATAGTAATTGGGAAGAACAAATTGCTAAAAAAATTATTGCCAAGTATAAAAACTATTATCAAGAATTAAATGATAATGAAAAAATAGTTATAGAAGTATTAAAAAATGAAAAAGATAAATTTAATAAAACTTTAGAAAAAGGATTAAAAGAATTTTCAAAAATTGCCTCAAAAAGTATTGAAATTGATGGATTAACAGCATTTCATTTATATGATACTTATGGATTTCCAATTGAATTAACTGTTGAACTTGCTAATGAACAAGGATTAAAAGTTGATGAACAAGGATTCTTAAAAAACTTTAAAAAACATCAAGAATTATCAAGAAGTTCTTCTGGGGCAAAGTTTAAAGGTGGCTTAGCTGGTAATAGTGAAATTGAAACTAAATATCATACTGCAACACATTTACTTAATGCAGCATTAAAAGAAGTAATTAGTAAAGATGTTCACCAAAGAGGTTCTAACATAACAGTTGATAGAATGCGTTTTGATTTTAACTGTGATCATAAATTAACTGATGAAGAAAAGGTAAAAGTTGAAGAGTTAGTTAATAAGTGGATTAATGAAGGTCTAGAAGTTAAATGTATTGAAATGTCTAAAAAAGATGCGTTAGTAAGTGGTGCAGAGTGTATGTTCATTGAAAAATATCCTGATATCGTTACAGTTTATGAAATAGGAAATATTTCTAAAGAATTATGTGGTGGTCCACATGTAAAAAATACCAAGGAAATAGGAAAATTTAAAATAGTTAAAGAAGAAGCATCAAGTGCTGGTGTAAGAAGAATAAAAGCGGTTATAGAATAGGAAATTATAATGACAGAAGAAAAAATACAGGAAGCAAGAGAAAGAATTAAAGATAAATTAAGTAAAAGAAAAGAAATTTTAGCTTTAAAAAAGAAGTTAATTAGAGCTAATCAAAGGAAAAATAGAAAAAGTTATTATGCAATATTAAGTGAATTAAATTTGTTAGAATCGCATTTAGGAGGTTTATCTACTTCAAAAATTATAAATCATGAATTTAATTTAACTGGTTCATTAGATGATAATTGTCCTCATGATTTATGGTATTATGTTGGCTCATTTAATGGATATATAAATAGTGATGGCAAAGTTTATTGTGAAACACCAGTAATTAATGAAAATGTTTATGATTTTTCTTATAACAAGTATGTTTGTATGGATTGTGGAAAAATAATTAATGTAAAGGATTGGAAAGATTTTGAAAATAATCATATGGTATTAAAATCTTATCAACCAATTCCAATGTCTTTGATGGTGAATTTTTATCACCAATTATTATATCTAAATCGCAATTATGATGAAGTAGTTAGTACATTAATGAATCAATTTAACTTTTATGATGAATATATGGAAAGAAAATTAGTTAGATGAATTGGCAAATAGGTAGTGTAATACTTAAAAATCACGTTGTATTAGCTCCGATGGCTGGAATTTCTAATCCATCTTACATGAAAATATGTGAGGAAATGGGAGTTTCCTATGTTGTTACTGAATTAATTAGTGCTGAGGCAGTAGTTAGGGATAATAAAAAAACATTTGATATGTTAAAAGGAATAGAGGATTTAAAGATTCCTTATGCAATTCAAATATTTGGTTCTAATCCTGATACTATGGCTAAGGCTGCTAAAATACTGCAAGATAAATATAAACCAACATTTATTGATATTAATATGGGATGTCCTGTACCTAAAGTCGCAATAAAAAGTGAAGCTGGAAGCTCTTTATTAAAACATCCAGACTTAGTTTTTGAAATTGTAAAAAAGGTTAGTGAGGCAGTTGATATTCCGGTTACAGTAAAAATAAGAAGCGGTTGGGATGAAAATTCTATTAATGCTTGTGAAATTGCTAATATTTGTGAAAAAGCTGGAGCAAAGGCAATTGCTGTTCATGCTAGAACTAGAAAACAAGGCTATAGTGGTAAAGCAAATTGGAATATTATTAAGGAAGTAAAAGAAAATGTATCTATTCCAGTTATAGGTAATGGTGATGTAACTGATTGTTTTTTAGCAAAGAAAATGCTTGATGAAACTGGTTGTGACGCTGTGATGATTGCACGAGGTGTATTAGGAAATCCTTGGCTAATAAAAGAATGTGTAGAATACTTAAAAAATAAAACTATTTTAGAAGAACCATCTATAAAAGACAAATTAGAAATGATTAAAACACATTATTCTTTATTACTTAAATATAAAACTGAAGTACAAGCTTCATTAGAAATTCGTTCTTTTATATTATATTATTTAAAAGGATTACCTAATTCTAAAGAAATAAAAAATAAAATATGTTCTACTAAAGAAAGTAATGAAGTTTTAAAAATATTAAATGATTATTTAGAAACACTGTTATAGTGTTTTTTTTACGCCTATTTACAGACTAAAAAATTAATTATAGTAAAACAAACTAAATTTTGTTATAATTACTTTTAGAATGGAATAGTAGGTATGAAGTTAAAAGTTATTAGAAAATTTATTTCTGGTTTTTTATGTTTAGCAATTTTGACTAATTTCTTTTTTAGTGGAATTAAAAATGTACATGCCGTAAGTAATTATGTTGCTAAAGTAACTAATGATACTTTATTTAGAAGTACTCCAAATGATTTAACAAATGCTGATGGATCTAATAATGTTATTTTAGAATTAGATAAAGATACTTTTATAACAGTTATTGATGGTAATAAAATAAAATCTGATATATGTTCTTCTGGTTTTGTTAAGGCATTAATTAATAATCAAGAAGGATATGTTTGCTCAAATGATTTATCCAATCCAACAGATGATGCTTATGACAGACCATGGAATACTCCTAAAAAAGCTATTACTGGCGGTGCTAAATGGATAGCATCAGGCTATATTTCTCGTGGTCAATTTACTTCTTATTTAAAAAAGTTTAATGTTAATCCTAATGCTAATAGTGCTATGTTTAACCATCAATATATGGAGAATTTGGCAGCACCATCTAGTGAAGCTGCAACAAGTTATAAAGCATATTTAAATAATGATTTATTATCACTTCCTTTAGTATTTAATATACCAGTATATGCTGATGTGAATAATGAATTTGAAAATACAAGATATGATAGACCTACTGGGAATTTAGCTACAATTGAAGTTTTAGATAGTGTAATTGATCAAGAATTTGAAAATCAATTAGATGCTCAAGGATTTCCCGAATCTTATAAAAGAATATTAAGAAGTTTACATCAGAAACATCCTAATTGGACATTTATTGCAATGCATACTGGAGTTGACTTTACATATGCAGTAAATGTTGAAAAATGGGTATGTGCAATTCAAGGAAATACGGCTTATTATGAATATGATGGTAATAATCCGATTAAATCTGAACCAGGTTGGTATAGACCTAATTTTGCTACTACTGCCTATTATATGGATCCAAGAAATTTCTTAACCGAAAAATATATTTTACAATTTGAATCTTTAGAATATAGCGATGTTTACACAGAAGAAGTGGTTCAAACAATTTTAAATAATACATTTATGAAGGATATTTCTATTATTGATAATCAATCATATAAAAGTATTTTTGTTGAAGCAGGTAAGTTAAATAATATATCGCCAGTATATTTGGCAAGTTTGGCTAAACAAGAATCTGGTACTAATGGAAGTGGAGCTACTAACGGATTAGAATTTACCTATCAGGGAATTACTTATTCTGGTTTATTTAATTTCTTTAATATTGGTGCTAATTCTAGTGCAGAAAATCCATTGCGTCAAGGCTTAGTATATGCTTCAGGCAATTATTGTACAATTTGTGGAAATTATTTCCCTGGTAATCCAGATGATAATATTGTACCAGCTTATGTTTCTATAAATAATTTGGGATTAAAATTATATGGTAATTATTTACAGGGATTTAATATTGGAGTTACTATAACTGCTTTAATTGCTATAGATGGCCATGTAACTTATAGCAATGATGATATTATTAAAACTGGAACAATTTTAACTTTTAACGATGGAACTAAATACGAAGCAGTTGTTAAAGGTGATTTAACAGGTGATGGTGCAGTAAACTCAGCTGATATTCTAAGATTACGTCAACATTTATTAGGAAATAATATATTAAAAGGTGCTTATGGAGCGTCTGGAGAACTTACTGGAGATAATGAAATTAATTCTGCAGATTTGTTGAAATTACGTCAATATTTATTAGGCCAAACTAATATTAGTCAATTATAGGAGGTATTATGAAAATTTATAAATATTTCTTTACTTTTCTCTTTTTAAGTTTTATTAATTTAACGATTGTTAGTGCTGTTCCAAGTTATACATTTTCTGTATCTTCTAGTAGCATAACTAGTGATTCTAGGGTAACTGCATCCGTTACAGTTAAAAATACAGCGTCATGGAATATTAAAATAACATCGGCTGGAAATACAAATGGATGTACTAATTCTTGGGCTGATGCATCAACTGATGGAAAAAATTTAACTAAAACTTTTAGTGTCACTTGTAAAGCTAATTCTACTGGTACTATATCTTTTGTCTTAAGTGGCGATATTACTGATGAAAATTATAATTCAAAAAATTTATCAAGCACTAAAACAGTAAAAGTAACTGCTCCAATTCCTGATTCTACAGTAAATGAATTAAAAAGTTTAACTGTTGATGAGTATGAATTAATGCCAACTTTTGATCCCGATGTTTTAGAATATTCAGTAACAGTACCACCAACTACTACAAAAGTTAATATTGGTGCTACTAAAAAAGATAGTAAATCTAGTATTCAAGGTTTAGGAGAGTTTCCTGTTGAAGAAGGTACGAATAACTTTAAAGTTATTGTTACAGCTGAATCTGGTGCTAAAAGAGAGTATAGTATTATCGTTAATGTTGAAGATACTAATCCAATAAAAGTTAGTGTTGGAGGTGAAGAATATAGTGTTTTAAAAACATCTAGAAATTTAGAAATTCCTTCTTTATATACTGAAAGTACCATAAATATAAGTGGCTTTGATGTTCCTGTATTTATAAATGAAATAACTAATATAAAATTAGTTGCTTTAAAAGATATAAAAGGTAGTGTTTCATTTTTTATATATAAAGAAGGAGAATATTATAAATATACAGAAATTAATACAGGTAATTTAATAATTTATCCTACTGATAAGGAGATAAATATAAAAGGGTGGGATAAGACTGAAATTAATATAAATAATAATAATGTTCTAGCATATAAATATCAAAATCTTAATAATAATTTTTATTTATTATCTGGGATTAATCTATTAGATGGAAAAGAAAATATTTATATGTATGATGAAGTAGAAAATACTATGCAAATATTTAATAACGAATTATATGAAGTTTTATTAAATGATAATAAATTTTACTTATATTTTATATTAGGAAGCTTTGGGGTTATATTACTTTGTTTAATAATTATTATTTCTTTAATACATAGTAAAGGCAAAGTTAGAAAATCTATTTGTTTATTAGAAAAAAAATTAGAATCTAGAGATAGAGAAATTAATATGATTAAACAAATGAAAGAAAATCATAAAAAGAATAAAAAAGATAAAAAAAATAAGGCCATAAAAAATATCGATAAAGAAGAAAATGATGATACTGAAACTTATAATATATTAAAAGATGATTAGTTTTCATATTTTTTGATATAATATAGATGAATGGAGTACTTATGAAATATGTAGTTAATAATCATAATATTTTTATAATAGTGTTAGTAACTTTTTTGGCTACTGTAATATTAATGCCAATTATAAAAAAAGTTGCAATTCATGTTAATGCTATTGATTATCCTAATTCACCAAGAAAAATTCATAAGAAACCAATGCCAAGACTTGGTGGAGTGGCAATATTTTTATCATTTATGTTAGGTTATATGTTATTTGCTCAAGCTAATAGTATAATGATATCTATTTTAATAGGAAGTTTTTTACTTATTTTAGCCGGTTCGGTTGATTCTATTACTCCTTTAAAAGCAAGGTATCAGTTAATTGTTCATATTATAGCAGCCTCAATAGTAGTTATATATGGAAATTTAGTATTAAATGATGTATCTTTATTAGGTTTAAATATTCATTTTAATGAGCCATTTAATTATCTAATTACAATTTTATTTATTGTTACATTTATAAATGTAATGAATTTAATTGATGGTTTAGATGGTTTAGCAGCAGGTATTTCTTCAATTTATTTTTTAACTATATCTATTATAGCTTTTATGTTAAATCAATTAGGTGGGTTAGATGTTATTTTAGCCCTTATTATGTTAGGGTCTACATTAGGCTTTCTAGTGTATAATTTTCCCCCAGCTTCATGTTTTTTAGGAAACTGTGGTAGTGATTTTTTAGGTTTTATTATTGGGGTAATTGGATTATTGGGATTTAAGGGTGCAACTTTAACAAGTATTGTAATTCCTATATGTATTTTAGCTATTCCAATATTAGATACAGTATTTGCTATTTTCAGAAGATTATTAAAGGGTGAAGGAATATTTACTCCTGATAAGGAGCATTTTCATCATCAGTTATTAAAAATGAAGTTCTCTCCTAAAACTTCTATATTAATTATTTATTTTATTACATCTTTATTTAGTGCAGTTTCTATATTCTTTGCCCTTGGTGATAAAAAACAAGCTATGATAATTTATATAATTTTAATGTTATTATTAATTTTTATAGTTATGAAAACTGATATATTATTTAAACACAAAAAAACTATTTTGGAAGAAGGAAGAATACTAAAATTAGAGATAGCTAGAGAACATGAAGTAATGAATAAAAGAAAAAAGAATTATAAAAAAAGGAAAAAATAAGAGAAGTATTGAAAAAATACTTTTTATTTATTATAATAAATTTCGTAAATGTTGATTGAAAAAGTAGTAGTATTAAAATATTTTTAGAGAGTTAGTGGTTGGTGGAAACTAATAATATAATAATATGAACTTGTTTTCAGGAGTTTTATAAGGGTAATTCCTATATAAATTATTGAGTATAAATAAAGGTGGTACCACGTAAACTTCACGTCCTTTTGCGATATGGAGTTTTTTTGTTTAAAGGAGAGTTTATGAAACAAAGTGAATTATTATATAATTTAACATTTTTTATAGTAATATTTTTAATAGTGTATATTTTTTGTTACTATTTCTCTGGAAGAATAAGACCTAAAAAAAATAGTGGTAAAGATAAAAAAAGTAAGCCAAATTTTAAATTGATGAATGAAGGTAAATTCTTAATTATGAGATATAATTTAGATGAGAAAAAAATAAATTTAAAATGGTTTAATAGGGGAATTTGCTTTTGCAACGCTTTTATTATAGCGTTTACATCTACATTTATCTCTTTAATTCCACTTAATATCTTTTATCAATTAGCAATTGCTTTTGTATTACTTTTTGCACTCATTTACTCAATATTTGAAATTTACGGAAGATACTTAAATAAGAAATGGGGAAAATATAATGACAAATAATTATGAATTTTCAAAAATAGAGAAAAAATGGCAACAATATTGGCAAGATAATAATACTTTTAAGGCTATTAATAATAGTGATAAAAAGCCTTACTATGTTTTAGTAGAATTTCCTTATCCATCAGGAGCCGGTTTACATGTTGGTCATGTACGTAGTTATACAGCAGTTGATTCAATGGCTAGATTAAAACGTATGCAAGGATATAATGTATTATATCCGATGGGTTGGGATGCATTTGGAGCTCCAGCTGAACAATATGCTATTAAAAATCATATTCATCCTAAGGATGCTGTTAAAGAAAATATCAATAATTTTAAAAGACAAATGCAATCTATGGGATTTTCTTTTGATTGGTCAAGAGAATTTTCAACTACTGATCCAGAATACTATAAATGGACTCAATGGCAATTTTTACAATTTTATAAACATAATATGGCTTATAAAGCTACGGTACCTGTAAATTGGTGTCCAAATTGTAAGAGCGTATTATCAAATGAAGATGCTGCTGGCGGTGTTTGTGAAAGATGTGGTACAAAGGTTGTTCAAAAAGAAAAATCTCAATGGATGCTTAGAATGAGTGATTATGCGGAAGATTTATTAACAGGTTTAGATGATACGCATTTTGCAGAAAAAGTTAAATTAGGTCAAATAAATTGGATTGGTAAATCAGTTGGTGCTGAAGTAACATTTAAAGTTGATGGAACCGATAAAACATTTAATGTATTTACAACAAGGTGTGATACATTATTTGGGGTAACTTATTGCGTACTTGCCCCAGAACACGAATTAGTTGATCTAATTGTAACTGATGAACATAAAAAAGAAGTAATAGAGTATAAAAAAGCTTGTTCTTTAAAAAATGAGTTAGAAAGAACAGATTTAAATAAGGAAAAAACTGGAGTATTTACAGGAGCTTATGCTATTAATCCTGTAAATAATAAAAAAATTCCAATATATATTAGTGATTATGTTTTATCTAGTTATGGAACAGGTGCTATTATGGCAGTTCCTGCTCATGATGAAAGAGATTATGAATTTGCTAAAAAGTTTAATATTCCAATTATTCAAGTTTTAGAAGAAGTAACAGGTACTCCTAAAGAAAATGAATTTAAGAAAAATTCTATTGTAGCTATTTTATATGATGAAATTGAAGATAAATATCTAACAATTAATTGGCATGATAAAGGTGGAAGATTATTTATAGGTGGTTCTATAAAAGAAAATGAAACATCACTAGATTGTGCTATTAGAGAAATACAGGAAGAAACAGGTTATGTTAACTTTGAGTTAATAAGTGAACTTCCTAAAATAAATCATCATTATTACGCTTATAATAAAGATAAGTATTTTAATATTGAATCTACCGGTTATTTATTTAAATTAAAAGATTATGAAAAAGAAGAACAAAATTTAGATGAAGATGAAGTATTTGATGTTGAATGGGTAAAAAGAAGTGTAATTGAAGCTGAAGTGCAGGATGAATTACATAAAAAAACTTTTATGTATGCCTTAAAACCTGGTGCAATGGTTGGTGATGGTATTCATATTAATTCAGAGTTCTTAAATGGTTTAAATAAAGAAGTTGCTATTAATAAAATGCTTGAATACTTAGAAGAAAATAAATGTGGTTCTAAAAAGGTAAATTATAAAATGCGTGATTGGATTTTCTCTCGTCAAAGATTCTGGGGTGAACCAATTCCTATGATTAATTGTCCAAAATGTGGATGGGTTCCAATGAATGAAGACGATTTACCATTATTATTACCTGACGTTGCTGAATATGAACCAACTGATAATGGAGAATCTCCACTTGCTAAAATTACTGATTGGGTAAATTGTAAATGTCCAAAGTGTGGAGCCGATGCGAAAAGAGAAACCGATACTATGCCAAACTGGGCTGGCTCATCATGGTATTTCCTAAGATTTATGGATGCTAATAACGATAAAGAATTTGCTTCTTATGATGCTATGAAATACTGGAATAAAGTCAATTGGTATAACGGTGGTATGGAACATACAGCAAGACATTTATTATACGCAAGATTTTGGGTTCAATTTTTATATAATATAGGTCTTGTACCTAATAAAGAAATGATTGATATTCGTGTTTCACATGGAATGGTATTAGGTTCAAATAATGAAAAAATGAGTAAATCTAAAGGAAATGTTATTAATCCTGATGATATAGTTAAAGAATACGGAGCAGATGTTTTAAGAGTCTATGAAATGTTTATGGGAGATTACGAGATGGATGCCCCATGGTCTACAGATTCATTAAAAGGATGTAAACGTTTTATTGATAGAGTTATTCGTCTAAAAGATAAAGTAAATGATTTAGAAGAATATTCTAAAGATTTAGAAGTGATAATAAATAAAAGTATTAAAAAAGTTACAGAAGATATTATGAATTTAGGATATAATACTGCTGTTTCAACGCTTATGATTTTATTAAATAATTATGAAGAAAAAGATAGTATTACTAAAAAAGATTATCAAGTTTTATTAACATTATTAAATCCATTTGCACCTCATATTACAGAAGAGTTAAATGAAGAACTTGGATATAAACCTATCTGTGAGGCTTCATGGCCTATTTATGATGAACAAAAGATTGAGGAAAAGGAAAAAGATATTGGTGTACAAGTAAATGGTAAATTAAGAGGTACTATTAAGGTTAATGTTGATGAATCTGAAGAAGAAATGAAAAATAAGGCGTTAAATCAAGAAAATGTTAAAAAATTTATTGCTGATAAAGAGGTAATTAAAATTATTGCTATTAAAGGAAGGATAGTAAATATAGTTGTTAAATAAGGAGATTAATATGGAAGAACTAAATTTAAGAAAGTGTAAAAAATGCGGTGCACTTATTGAAGTACTAAAAGATTGTACCTGTGATGATTGTGGAATTATATGTTGTGGGGAAAAAATGAGTAAAGTATTAGCTAATAGTACAGATGCTAGTTTTGAAAAACATGTTCCAAATTATGAGATAAATGGCGATATGATGAATATTCATGTTGATCATGTTATGGAAAGTGATCATTACATTGAATGGATTATGGTCAAATATAAAAAAGAAACAAGATGGATTTATTTTAATCCTAATGATAAGGCAAATTATACTACTTATTACGAAAAGGATGCTATCATATATGCTTATTGTAATAAACATGGTTTATGGAGTAAAGTAGTAGAATAATATAGGAGTGATAATATGAAAAGGATATTAACCGGTTTAAAACCTACTGGTGAAATAACTTTAGGAAATTATATTGGTGCTATTAAACAAATGGTTAAAATGCAAGATGAGTATGAAACATATTTGTTTGTTGCTGATTTACATGCATTAACTGTTTATCAAGATCCTAAAAAGTTACATGATAGAATTAAAAGGTTTATAGCACTATATATTGCCTGTGGTATAGACCCTGATAAATGCTTAATTTATTTACAATCAGAAAATCCTTATATTACTGCTATATCTTTTTTATTAGAATGTACTACTTATTATGGCGAAGCATCAAGAATGATACAGTTTAAAGAAAAAAGTAAAGAAAATAAAAACTTTTCAGTTGGTTTATTAACATATCCAATACTAATGGCTGCAGATATTTTATATTGTGATACTGATTTGGTACCAGTCGGCATAGATCAAAAGCAGCATGTTGAATTAGCAAGAAATATTGCGGAAAGATTTAATAATAAATATGGTGATACTTTTATATTACCTGATGCTTTAGTATCTGAGTCAGGTGTAAAGATAAAAGACTTAAAAAATCCTACTAAAAAGATGAGTAAGTCTGAAGGTAATAAAGATGGTGTTATTAGCATGTTTGATTCTAGTGAAGATATTAGAAGAAAGATTATGCATGCAACAACTGATAGTGAAAATGTTGTTAAATTTGATGAAGAAAATAAACCTGGTATTTCTAATTTAATGAATATAGTAGCTAATTTAGAAGATATTACTATAGAAGAAATTACTAATAAATTTGTTGGAAAAGGCTATAAAGAATTTAAAGAATATGTTGCTGATATAGTTTGTCAACATTTAAGTGCTATTCAAGATAAATATAATAAATTAATAAATAGTAATGAAATAGATAGTATCTTAGATAATGGAATAAAAATATCTCAAAAATTAGCTAAGGAAAAATATTTAGATATGTGCCAAAAAATGGGCATTGTTAGATAATAAATTTAAGAAGATGGCTTTTATTTTTATAAAAAGGTCATTTTTTTTTTTTTTTTTTTTTTTTTTTTTTTTTTAATTTTTTTTTTTTTTTTTTTTTTTTTTTTTTTTTTTTTTTTTTTTTTTTTTTTTTTTTTTTTTTTTTTTTTTTTTT
>CALWAK010000013.1 GCA_944373095.1 uncultured Bacilli bacterium | reverse complement strand
ATATGTATTTGCTATGATTGGTTTGGGATTAGGTTTCGTTTTAAAAGTATTTAAAAAGTAATACAAATTACAATTTAGTGATTTGTTTAATAAATAGTAATTTGTAAGGAGGTATTGTATGTTAATTACAGGAATTTTAATTACAATAGTTGCATTTTTTATGATTTTAGTTCCTCAATTTTTTATGGGACTTAAAAGTCCTAGAATACCAGATAAATTATTAAAAAATCCTAAAATGAAAATTGTTCTTAGAATATGGGGCAGCATTTTTGTAATAGTAGGAATTTTATTAATTGTTTTCTCAATTATTTAATAGCAAATTACAATTTAACAGGCAGATGTAAATAGTCTGCTTTTCTTATGGTCAAAATCAGCAGTTGAATCATCAGCAGAATACTCACTAATCAACTCTTGTACCATTTCCATCGCTGCTTTCTTCAAAACATAAGGTTTCTTTCTTCCATAGGTTAATACATTCGCATCATCATACAAGGTAATCCAGTTCTTATCATATCTTTCAAGCTTAACCAACCAAGTTCTATCTTTCATAGCACAACTCCTCTCAAATAACCACCTGATTCGGCATTCTTTGCCCATTTGGCGAATCTTTCGAACAAAGTAATAGAAACACCCACTAACAGAGAAAAAAAACAAAAATCAAAACGTTTCAAAATCGTAATATTTTTCTCATAATAGCAGGACATTTCTACAATAGGATGTTCTACTAAAATATATAAAAAAGCTGTAAAAACCCTAAAAAAGGTAGAAAAACCATAAAGAAATCATTCTTCTTCGAACCAATCTATATATACAGGTCTAGTATAGCGCTTAATATTTGCTAACAGAGCCACTTTGAAATAGGCATATAAACATTCAATTGGTTTACCTTCCTCGTCTTTAAAATTGTTCCTCTTGATACAGGAAATTGTATATCCTGTACAGATTAAAAGAACTCTGAAATTAAATCGTTGGAGCATTTCTTGAAACAGAGCATCCCATAAGTAGAGATCAAACTCTGAATCTCCTGTTATGAGCTTTCTCCGTGTCAATTCTAAAGTAAAAAAAGAATGTGGTAATGGTGTTTTATCTTCTTTATCTTGTATCTTTTCTCTTGTATCTTCTTTCATTTTCCTATCACCTTTGATTTTGTATTTAAACTTAAATAAAAAAATTAATCAATATTATTTGAACAATTATAAATTATTATTATTTTTTAAACAGGAATAGTGAATAAAAAGAAAAGCAACCCATGATTGGTTGCTGTAAATAGTAAAACAGTAAGACTAGTAATATACTTCATTGTTCTTAGTTAGAATTATATTAATTAAAGAATCAGAATAAATATCAATATCAAGTAATTTACATAACAGAACAGGATCCGGTGCATCAAGTGGAACTTCTGATGTAAGATCCCCATACAGAATTACGTACTCGGTATCTTTTATAATATCAATTAACTCCTCATAACTTCCTTTAACATTGTTAGCATCATAGATGATTTTCCAAATCTTAGTATAGATCTTACGATTATAAAGGGTAAATACTTTCTTATCATGTTTAAATCTGATAACGTTACCGGTTGCTGAATCGCTTGGAACGCTTAAACTAAGCTTAAGCAAAGATTCTAATTCTTGTAACGCGTTATCAGTTAAGTAAAATAAAGTTTTTTTACCAACGCTATAACGCACTTCACCATCAGCGTAAATGGTTGCTGCATGTTTGCCTTTGATTCTCAAAATCCAATCTTTATCCATATAAATTACTCCTTCAACATAAAAACTAATTCAAATCATCAAATCTTTGCCAGTTTTTAACCATTTGTGGCAATCTTTTCCAATGAGATAGTAGAAATACCAATATGAACTCGATTAACGCAATTGTAACCGATTTAAGGCGAAAGATTCACTCAACCTATATCTATTTCAATAGAGAGAAAGATATAAATTGAGAATTAGTAATACTTCCTTTAAAGCCATCAGGTCTAATATTTTAATTGTGAGATAGAGTTGTTGATTACTGAAATATAATTCTTCTTATTACTTATACTATTATTGTTATTACAAGATTTTCTGACTACTAAAATTGTATGTCAGGGCTACAAGAAACTGCTTGTCAGTTTGACCATAATAGGTCTAGCACTTAATGGAAATTTAATCTCCTATAATAATATACAAAAAAGTTGTAAAAAACTTGTAGAAAAAGTTGAAAACTAATCTATATCACTTATTGTCCATTCTATATAAACTCTTGCTTATACCCATTTAAATACGATAGTTTACCTTACTTCAAGAGTGCCGAAAAAAGTGCCAAAAGCAAAAATAGATTAAAACAAGTTATGATAGGTTATGATAGGTTTGTAAAAAACAAAAAAGTCCTGAAATCCTAAGATTTACAAGACTTTTTAATAATCTTAAATGGCGGAGACAGAGGGATTTGAACCCTCGCACCAGTTACCCGATCTACATCCTTAGCAGGGACGCCTCTTCAGCCTCTTGAGTATGTCTCCATAATACCTTGTACGCACTTGAGCTAGAAAAGGTAACCCCCTTAGCAGGGGCGCCTCTTCAGCCTCTTGAGTACTACTCCATTTATTGACTAACAAATTAATTTTACTATAAATCATTGTTAGCGTCAACCTTAATTTTTTTGAAATTTAGTTTTTTTAATAAATAATATAATAGAAATAATAATAAATATTATACTAATTATTTGGTTAATTGAAATTATTTGGGTAGTGTGAGACATTCTTAAATAATCTAGTAAAAATTTTGCAATAGCGCATAAAAATATTACTAATTCAATATAATATTTATTATTTTTAAATAAATAAGCAATTAAAAATATTATAAAAAATACAATAGTTTCTACTAATTGAATTGGAAAATATGGCCCAAAATTATTATAATAACTAACACTAAAAAATCCATTGTATCTTATGCCACGACAGCACCCGATTAAAAAACAGCCTAATTTAGATATAGAATAGATTAATGGTATAATTAAAATGTAAGCTTGCATAAATATTTTTTTATTATTATAAAATATTTTTTGAAATATGAAAATAGATATAAAAAGTCCAATTGCACCTCCATATCCTGTAACAGCAAAAGAAAATAATATTTTTTTAATATCAGTCCCAAACATGTAAGCTAAGATTTTTCCACTCAAAAATATTATTATAAATGATAGAAATATTGATTTAATTATATCTTTTTTTAATACTTTTTTATTTCTTAAATATACGTAAATAAAAAAGTAACTAAATATAAATGAAGCAGTTAATATTGCACCATAAATATCATAAGAATATTTGGGTATAAAAAAATGCATATGTAACCTCCTATCTTATATTTTAAAGTTTAATATATAAATTAGTTATTTTCAAGGTATTTACTACTAATTGCCAATTGAAAAAGAAAAAAATATTTAGTATAATGCTTTTAGAGAATATGGAGGAGTACTATGCGAAAAATTATGTCAAGTCTTGATGTAGGTTCAAATGAGCTAAAGTTAGTGGTTGGTGAGATAATAAAAGATAAATTAAATATATTGTGTATTTGTACAATTCCTATTAACTGTATAAAAAAAGGAAAAATCATAGATAAGGAGGCTTTAAAAATTTCTTTAGAACAATTATTTAATGATGCGGAAAAAAAATTAGGGTTTAAAGTTAATAAAACTTTAGTAACTGTTCCTTCAACATCGGCCACTTTTATGATAGGAAAAGCTAAAATAGATATAACAAATGAAGCTGCATTTATAACAAGTAAAGATATTATTAATGTAGTTAGATTATCTGCTAAAGATGTTTTACAGGATAATTTAGAATTAGTTACTATAATGCCTATAAACTATACTTTAGAAGATGGGACTAAAGTAATAAATCCTAAAAAATTATTTAGTAAAACTTTAGAAGTTAAAACAGTTATAATAAGTGGTTTAAAAAAAGATATATATCCTATCTTAGAATGTTTAGAAGAAATAAATATAGATATTATAGATATTGCTTTTGATTCTTTAGGAGATTATTTTTCTTTTAAAAATAAAAATATTGAAGAAAAAATAGGTGTAATAATTAATATTGGGTCATCAAAAACTACTGTATCAATTTTTAATAAAGGAGTTTTAACTAACACTGCTGAGTTTTTTGTAGGTGGTAATAATATAGATAATGATATATCTTATATTTATAATATAGATACAGAATTATCTAAAAATTTAAAAGAAAATTTTGCTTTAGCTAATACTAAATTAGCATCAAAAAATGATTGTGAAGAAGTTATGAATAAAGAGGGAAATAAATTACTTATAAGTCAATATGATATTTCAAAAGGTGTAGAATCTAGAATAGATGAAATATTAAATATAGCTAAAAAACAAATAAACGTATTAACAAAGAAAGAAATAAGTTATATAATATTAACTGGTGGAGTAACGGAGATGAAAGACTTTAATTTATCTTTAGAACAAGTTTTTGGAAAGAATGTTACTCTAGGTAATATTAATGTTTTAGGAGTACGTAATAATAAATATTCAAGTGCTATGGGACTTATTAAATGGTTTGATTATAACCAAAAACTAAAAGATCGTGATTATTCGATATTAAGCATAGAAGAACAAGAGAAATTTAGTAAAATAGAAGAGCAAGAATCGATTACAGATAATGGCGTAATTGGCAAAGTTTTCGGGTATTTTTTTGATAATTAAGGAGAGTGTAAAATGTACGAGATGAAAGTTGATCAAATAGCAAAAATTAAGGTAGTTGGTGTAGGTGGTGGCGGTTGTAATGCTGTTAACCGAATGATAGAATCTGGTGTTCAAGGAGTAGATTTTATTGTAGCTAATACTGATTTACAAGTTTTAAATGTAAGTAAAGCTGAGACAAAATTACAAATTGGTAAAAATATTACTGAAGGTTTAGGTGCTGGTGCTAATCCAGAAATTGGCCGTGAAGCAGCTTTAGAAAGTAAAAAAGAAATTGAAGAAGCTCTAACTGGTGCCGATATGGTTTTTGTAACTTGTGGTATGGGTGGTGGCACTGGAACTGGCGCTGCTCCTATTATTGCAGAAATTGCCCAAGATTTAGGTGCATTAACTGTTGGTATAGTAACAAAACCTTTTAAATTTGAAGGTAAGAAGAGAATGGATCATGCTGAGGTTGGTATCGAAGAATTAAGAAAACACGTTGATACGATTATTGTTATTCCAAATGATCGATTAAGAGATATTATTGATAGAACTACACCAATGATTGAAGCATTTAAAGAAGTAGATAATGTTTTAAGAAGAGGCGTTCAATCTATTTCTGATTTAATTGCTGTATCTGGGTTAGTTAATTTAGACTTTGCTGATGTTAAAACAATTATGTCAAAAAGAGGAAATGCTATTATTGGTATAGGTATAGGTGTTGGAGAAAACAGAGCTATTGAAGCTGCTAAACAAGCTGTAGCATCTCCTTTACTTGAAACTACTATAGATGGTGCAACAGATGCTATTATAAATATTACTGGTGGTAATTCACTTACATTATTTGAAGCAGAAGATGCTGCTGAGGTTGTAAGAAGTGCTGCTAAAACTGATATTAATACTATATTTGGTGCGGTTATTAATGAAAATTTAAATGATGAAGTTATTGTAACAGTTATTGCTACTGGTTTTGAAGATAATGATGATAATTATGATGAAGGATACTCTAGGGTAAATAACTATAGTAATAAAAATTTATTAGATGATGATGGTGATATAGATATTCCACCATTCTTAAGAAGTAGAGATGATTATTAACATAATCATTTTTTTAAAGACTTGAATAAATTATAATATTGTTGTATTATTCTTAATACATTAGAAAAGGAGATTGTTATGTTTAAGTTACTAAAAAAATTTGATAAAAAAGATATTGGTTTAATAATGCTTTCAATCTTATTGATTGTAGTTCAAGTATTTTTAGAATTAAAAATCCCTGATTATATGACTGAAATTACAACTTTAATTCAAACTGAAGGAACAAAAATAAATGATGTATTAGTTGAAGGTGCTTATATGATGTCTTGTGCATTATTAAGTTTATTAACCTCTATTGGGGTAGGCTATATTGCTGCTAGTGTATCATCTAATTTTTCTTATGACTTAAGAGATGTTGTTTTTGATAAAGTTGAAAAGTTTTCTACAGCTGAAATCAAAAAATTTCAAACTAGTAGTTTAATTACACGTACTACTAATGATATAAGTCAATTGGAAACAATTATTGCAATGGGACTTCAAGCTTTTATTAAAGCTCCAATTATGGCTGTATGGGCTATTTCTAAAATATTAACTAAAAATATTGAATGGAGTGCTTTAGTATGTGGGTTTGTCTTATTACTATTAATAACTGTTATTAGTTTAATGGTTGTTGTTTTACCAAGATTTGAAATAGTTCAAAAGTTAATTGATAAAGTAAATGGTGTTACAAGAGAAAATTTAACAGGAATTAGAGTAGTTAGAGCATTTAATGCTGAAGATTTTCAAAAAAATAGATTTGAGAAAGTTAATACAGAATTAACTAAAACACAGTTATTTAATCAAAGGTGTTTTGCTATTTTAAATCCTGTAATGAATTTAGTAATGCATGGATTAACATTAGGTATTTATTTTATTGGTGCTTATTTAATTGCTAATGCTTCAATGTTAGATAAAATTAATTTGTTTAGTAATATGGTAGTATTTTCTAGTTATGGTATGCAAGTAATTATGTCATTTTTACTCTTAGCTCTTATATTTATGATGTGGCCAAGAGCTCAGATTTCCGCTCGTCGTATTAATGAAGTATTAGAATGTGAATTATCAATATTAGATGGTGATTTTGATGGCCAAACAAAAGAAAAAGGGGTAGTTGAATTTAAAAATGTTTCCTTTAAGTATCCAGATGCATCAGAATATTTAATAAAAAATATCTCTTTTAAAGCTAATAAAGGGGATACAATAGCATTCATTGGATCTACTGGTAGTGGCAAATCAACACTTATTAATTTAGTACCAAGATTTTATGATGTAACTGATGGAGAAATTTTAGTAGATGGTATAGATGTTAGAAAATATAAATTAAGTAATTTAAGAAATAAAATAGGATATGTATCTCAAAAAGCATTCATGTTTACGGCAACTGTAAGTGAAAATGTTTCCTATGGTGATAATGGTAAAGAAAAACCTAATAAAGATACTATTAAAAATGCTATAGATGTAGCTTGTGCTACAGAGTTTGTTTCTAAAATGAGTGATAATTATGATGCATTAATAGCTCGTGGTGGAACAAATGTATCTGGTGGCCAAAAACAAAGATTATCAATAGCGCGTGCTATTGCTAGAGATCCTGAAATATATATTTTTGATGATACGTTCTCAGCTTTAGATTTTAAAACTGATGCTCTATTAAGAAAAAACTTAAAAGAGTATACTAATGACGCTACTATTTTAATTGTAGCTCAAAGAATAGGCACTATTATGAATGCTGATAAAATAGTTGTGTTGGATAAGGGAAAATGTGTTGGTATGGGTACGCATAAAGAATTATTAAAAAATTGTCCTGTGTACCAAGAAATTGCTTTATCTCAATTATCAAAGGAGGAATTAGAAAATGCCTAGAATGGGAAATCCTGGAAGAAATACTAATGAAAAATCTAAAGATTTTAAAGGGGCAGTACTAAATCTTTTTAAAGATATGAAGAACTGGCATTTATGGTTACTTATTGCTATTTTATTAGCCTTTGTTGGTTCTTTACTTTCTTTAATAGCACCAAATAAGCTTTCTGATCTAACTAATACAATAACTGCTGGTATTAAGCCAAATGTAGAAAAGTTAGAAATAGTAATTAATGAAATATCAAATAATTTTGATATTTCAGAAACTAGTATTGAAGAAGTTATGAGTTCTGAAAATATTAGTGAATATGATAAAGAAGTATTTTTAAATACATTAAATATATTAAAAGATGAAAATATTACTGAAGAAGAAAAGAAAGAAAGTATATATAATTTACCTGATAATATTATTTTATATTTATTAGATGATATAAAAATTGATAATACTATAATAACTAAACAAGATGAATTAGAATTTTTAAAGACTTTAAAAAGTTCTGATTTTACTAATACTAATACTAATAGTATTTTAAAAGCATTTGATGAGTTTCCATCATCAATATATGAGTTAGTAAAACCAAGTATAGATATGTCTATGATAAATAAAATTGGTACTCTTTTAGTAATATTTTATTTAACTAGTGCGCTTTTTAATTATATTCAAGGATTTTTATTATGTACAGTATCTAATAATTATGCGAGAGATTTAAGAACAAGAATAACGAATAAAATTAATAATTTACCATTAAAATATTTTGATAGTCATGAAACGGGAGATATATTATCAAGAATTACTAATGATGTTGACCAAATTGCTATGAATTTGAATCAAAGTTTAGGTTCATTAGTATCAAGTATTACCCTTTTTATAGGGTCTGTTATTATGATGTTTTATACTAACTGGATTATGGCTATAACTGCTATATTATCTTCCTTAATTGGTTTTATTGTAATGTTTATTATTTTAGCTAATTCTCAAAAATACTTTAATCAAAAACAAATTGAATTAGGTAATTTAAATGCTCACATTGAAGAAATTTATTCAGGTCAATTAATTGTTAAGGCTTATAATGGAGAAAAGCAAGCTAAAGATGAATTTGACAAGTTAAATAAGAGATTATATTTATGTAATAAAAAAAGTCAATTTTTATCTGGGTTAATGCAACCTTTAATGGGATTTGTTGGAAACCTTGGGTATGTATGCGTTTGTATAGTAGGTGGCTTACTTGCTATGAATGATATAATTTCTTTTGGTGTTATTGTTGCATTTATGATTTATGTTAGATTATTTACTAACCCATTATCACAAATAGCTCAAGCAACAACTGGATTACAATCAGCTGCTGCAGCATCTGAAAGAGTATTTGAATTTATAAATGAAAAAGAAATGCCTAGTCAAGATAATATAACTAAATCTCTTAATAAAGAAAATGTAGTTGGTAACGTTGAGTTTAAGAATGTTGTTTTTGGGTATAATGAGGATAAAATTATCATTAAAAACTTTAGTGCTAAAGTAAATAAAGGAGATAAAATAGCAATTGTTGGACCAACTGGTGCAGGTAAAACCACTATGGTTAATTTACTTATGAAGTTTTATGATATTAATAGTGGGGATATTTTGATAGATAATATATCTATTAAAGATTTAACAAGAGAAAATATTCACCAATTATTTACTATGGTATTACAAGATACTTGGTTATTCCATGGGACTGTTAGAGAAAATATCAAATTTAATCGTGAAAATGTTACTGATGAAGAAATATGGAATGCTTTAGAAACTGTAGGAATTGATCATTTCATTAAAACATTACCAGGTGGTTTAGATGCAATTATAGATGATGGTGATTCCGTATCACAAGGACAAAAACAACTTTTAACAATTGCTCGTGGTATGTTAGAAGATACTCCTTTTCTTATTTTAGATGAGGCAACAAGTAACGTAGATACTAGAACTGAAGAATTAGTTCAAAAAGCTATGGATAAACTAACAATAGGAAGAACATCATTTATTATAGCCCATAGACTATCTACAATAAAAAATGCTTCATTGATACTAGTAATGAAAGATGGAAATATTGTGGAAGCAGGTTCTCATGATGAGTTAATGGCTCAACAAGGGTTTTACGCTGATTTATATAATTCGCAATTTAAAAAGTAGGCAAAAGTTGGTTATTGACATAAAAATTTAAGAATGATAAACTAATTTTTGTTATGAGGTAAAATATGGAAAAACTAGATGAAAAAATATTAGAAATAAAAGAAGAATTAAAAAATTGGCCATACTATAGTAGTCTGTTTTTTAAAAAAATTGATGATAAAAATTTTCTTTTTATAAGTGAAGTTAAAGATTTGCCGATAAATGGTTTTGGTGTAAATTCTACTTTACCTAGTGAAAAATTATGTGCTTTTTTAGATAATTATATCCCATATTATTATAGTGAGGTATTAGATGGTGATATACATATTCACAATTATGTATTTACTTATCCTAAACTTTCATCTACATTAATAAATTATAATTGTAATACTTTAAATAATTTTGCAATGCTTCCACTAGAAAAAATAAAAGCAACTCCTGATGTGGAATACTCTTTAGAATTTAGCCGTGATATTTCTTTAAATATTGCAATGCTACTAATGAAAAAAGATACTTTTACAATAGAAGAATTATATAATAACTTTATAAAAGTTTTTCCTAAATTAAGTAATTATTCTTTAGATGATTTTAAAAACGTTTATAAAGAATATTATGGTGTAATTGCAAGAAATTACAAATCTATAGTATATAATTTAATAAGAATTCCTTATATAAATGAAAAATATTCAAGTGTTATAATTGATTATTTACGTTTTAATAATGAAGAAAATATTAATTATTTAAGAAGTATAATAATAAGATATTTAAAAGACGAATATTTTAAAGAAAAATTAGCAAAATGTGTTAATGCAATTGATTTAGACCATTGTATGAGTACAATACTATGCCAAGATACATTAAAAAGAAAACTGCAAAATAAGTAAAAATATGCTATAATAATGAATATGGATATGAATATATGAGATTTTATCAATATTGGATATTATTAATTTCATTTGTTTTAGTTATTATAACTATAAAAAATGTAATTAAAATATTTTTTAAAATTACTAAAAAAGATAAATATATTGATAATATAGATGCTTCTAAATTGCGAAATTTATATTCATCAATTGGGTTAGTAAGTATTATCTTATTAATTATGATTTATTTAATTGTTTGTGAGAATTAAGAATTATGGGGTGGATTAATAGTGTCTATTAAACGAAAAGTTGATTTTGAATACATAGTAAGTGATATATTAAATAATGAAAAATTTAAGAGTTTAAATAAGGAATTACATCACGGAATCACACGATATGAACATTCTCTTAGAGTAGCAAAATACACTTATAATGTAGCTAAAACTTTTAAATTGAATACAGTTGAAGAGGTAACAAGAGCAGCCATTTTACATGATTTTTATAACGATATTGATTTAGATGACCAAAATTCTGTAGAAAGGCTGCATAACCATCCATTTGTAGCAGCAAAAAATGCTAGCAGTATGTTTAAGTTAAGTGAGATGCAACAAAATATTATCGAAACTCATATGTTTCCAGTAACTAAAAAAATTCCTAATACTAAAGAATCTATCTTAGTTAGTTTGATGGATAAAACAGCTGCTATTTATGAAATGGGAAGTTATAAATTAGCATTAAAATTAAGTACTGCCCTAATATTTATGTATAATATCTTAACAATTAATAGATAAAGTTTTCCTTTTATAGGAAAATATTTGTCTCCATAGCTCAGATGGATAGAGCACAGACCTCCTAAGTCTGGTTTTGGCCGAGTTCGAGTCTCGGTGGGGACACCAGAGAATATTAAATGCCTTGAAATATAAAAGTTTCAAGGTTTTTTATATAAATATCTAGATAATTATTGATTAATATATTATAATTTTAGTTAGTAAAAAAATTTTAAAAACTTAGGATGGTTTATATGGATGAGAATATAATAAGATTGCTTAATACCTATATATGTGATTTAAAGTTATCTTTACGTACTTATAATGTTTTAAAGGTTAATAAGTTAGAAAAAATAAGAGATTTAGTAAAATTAAAAAAAAGAGATTTAAAAAAAATAAAAAACATTGATAATGTTGGAATAAATGAAATTATGCGTATTATATATAATAATCGATTATGTTTTATGGATGATTATCCTATATATGATAGAGAATTATTAAATGTTTATAACGAAATAGATGAACCATATTTAAAAAGAATAGAAGAATTTCAATTTAGTTTAAAAATACTATTATCTTTAAGAAAAAAGAATATATTTAATATTGGAGACTTAGTTAGTTTAAATACTAGTGATTTAGTTAAAATAAAAGGTTTAAACAAATCGGATATAGCCCTTATAATGTTAACTGTTAAGTCATTAAATTTATCTTTTGCAGATGAAGATAGAGAAATAAAAAGTAGATAATTTTGATAGATGGTGTAATTATGAATAATATTTATGGAGTAACTAGAAAAGATTTAGAAGATTATTTTATTAATATTGGCGATAAAAAATTTAGAAGTACGCAAATATATGATTGGTTATATAAAAAAAGAGTTAAAAATTTTTCATTAATGAGTAATATAAAAAATGATATAAAAGAAAAATTAAATAATGATTTTAGTATAGATATAATTGAAATAAAGAAAGTTGAACATGATAAAGATACTTATAAATTTTTATTTAAGTTATGTGATGGTAATTTTGTAGAAGCTGTATTAATGCAACATGATTATGGTAATAGCGTATGTGTATCTAGCGAAGTTGGATGTAACATGGGCTGCAAGTTTTGTGAATCTGGAAGATTAAAAAAGGTAAGAAATTTAGAAGCTTATGAGATGATTGAACAATTACTTTTAATAGAAGAAAAAACTAGTATTAGAATATCTTCGGTGGTAGTTATGGGTATAGGTGAGCCATTTGATAATTATGAGAACTTAATGAAATTTATTCGAATTATTAATGACGATTTAGGACTTGCTATTGGAGCTAGACATATTACAGTTTCTACATGTGGCATAATACCTAAGATATATGATTTTGCTAATGAAGATTTACAGGTTAATTTAGCGTTAAGTCTTCATGCTCCTAATGATGAGATAAGAAGTAAAATAATGCCAATTAATAAAGTGTATAGTATAAGTAAAGTTTTAAGAGCAATAAGTGATTATATACAAAAAACTAATAGACGAGTAACAATTGAATATGTTATGCTTAATAATGTAAACGATAGTGTAAATAATGCTGTAGAATTAGCTAATTTATTAAGAGGATTAAATGTTTATGTAAACTTGATACCTTATAATGAAACAGAGGCAATAGAGTTTAAAAAATCTAGTAAAGAAAATATCAATAAATTTTATACTACTTTAATTAATAAAGGCATAAATGTTACTATAAGAAGAGAGTTCGGCAGTAAAATATCTGCGGCTTGTGGACAACTAAGGAGTAAGGAGGTAAAAAAATGAAAACATTTTATTTGACTGATGCTGGTAAAGTTAGAAGTCATAATGAAGATTCTGTAACCATTTTAAAAAATCAAAATGATGAATATTTACTTATAGTTTGTGATGGAATGGGAGGACACAGAGCAGGTGAGGTTGCTTCAAGCATGGTTGTAACTCATATGGGTAAAAGATTTAATGATTTAGCAAGTGTAGGAACTGAAGCAGATGCTATTAATTGGATGAATGATAATATAAACGAAGTAAATAGAAATATTGAAGATTACGCTGAAAAAAATCCCGAAAGTAAGGGGATGGGGACTACTGCAGTAATGGCTTTGTTAACTAAAGATTTTTTAATATTTGGTAATATTGGTGATTCATCAGGTTTTGCTATTAAAGATGGTAAATTACATAAAGTAACCCATGATCATACTTTAGTTAACTTATTGGTTGAAGCTGGAGATTTAACGGAAGAGGAAGCAAAATACCATCCTAAAAAGAATGTTTTAATGAAAGCACTTGGAAGTGGTGAAGTTGCTGAATTAGATATTTTTGATGTAGATACTAGAATAGATGGAATCTTACTATGTAGTGATGGTTTAACAAATATGTTAAGTATTGAACAAATTGAAAAAGTTTTAAATGATGATACCTTAGAAATAGATGAAAAAGTAACTAAACTAATACGTAAATGTAATGCTAGAGGTGGAACTGATAATATATCAATTGCTTATTTAGTAAAAGAAAGTGGTGAATAGGATGATAATGAAGGGGCAAAAAATAAACGATCGTTATCAAATTATAAAATCTATCGGTGAAGGTGGTATGGCTAATGTTTATTTAGCTTATGATACTATACTAGATCGTAACGTAGCGGTAAAAGTTCTTCGAGGTGATTTAGCAACAGATGAAAAATTTGTTCGTCGTTTTCAAAGAGAAGCATTATCAGCAAGTAGTTTAACCCATCCTAATATAGTTGAAGTCTATGATGTTGGTGAAGATAATGGACAATATTATATAGTTATGGAATATATCGAAGGAAAGCAGTTAAAACAATTATTAAAAAAGCGTGGGAAATTAACTTTAAGTGAAGTAATAGATATAATGCTTCAAATAAGTGATGGGCTAAGTGTTGCTCATGATGCGTACATAATCCATCGTGATATTAAACCGCAAAATATAATGATTTTAGAAAATGGTTTAGTAAAAATAACTGATTTTGGAATTGCAATGGCAATGAATTCGACTCAACTTACTCAAACAAACTCAGTTATGGGTAGTGTTCATTATTTACCACCTGAACAAGCAAATGGTAAAGGCTCTACTCTTCAAAGCGATATTTATTCAATGGGTATATTAATGTATGAACTTCTTACTGGAGAACTTCCTTATAAAGGAGATAACGCAGTAGAAATTGCTTTAAAACATTTGAAAGAAAAGATGCCTTCTATAAGAGAAAAACTGCCAGAAATACCGCAAAGTGTCGAAAATGTAATTATTAAAGCAACAGCTAAAAATCCTAAAAATAGATATCCTGATGCTAGAAGTATGAATGAAGATTTAAGAACTTGTTTAGATGAGTCAAGAAGTCATGAGCCTAAAATAGTATTACCTTATCCTGAAGGCGATGAAGAAAAAGTAAAAGCTCCTAAAAATGCTCCTGTTAAAGATAAAAAAGGTGAGGTAATTGCTAAAAATATTACTGAAGATTATGAAGTAAAGAAGGAAAATAAAGTAGTAGTAGTTCTACTAGCAATATTTACTGGCATAGTTCTTGTAATAACTTCTATTATTGTTTTATTACCATTTATAACTAGTCAAAAAGAGGTTAAAGTACCAGATGTTACAAATATGTTACCGACTGAAGCAGTTACCTTACTACAAGATGAAGGATTTACTATAGCAGATACCCAAAAAGAAATAAGTAGTGATGAAATTGAAGAAGGTCGTATTGTTAAAACTGATCCAGTAGCTGGTACTAAACGAACTAAAGGTACATCAATAACTTTATATGTTTCAACTGGTAATAGTGGCTTTATAATGGAAGATTTTACAGGTAAAAATTATTTAACAGTTCAAGGAACATTAGAAGCATATGGAATATTAGTTTTAATTGAAAGAGAAACAGTTGAAGATACAGATATTGATGCTAACCAAATTATAAGACAATCAGTTGAAGCTGGTGAAAAAGTTTCAAGTGGTGATACAGTTATTTTATATATTCCTGATATAGTAGTTAAATATCCTGATTTTACTGATGGAACTTATACTAAAGCAGATGTTGAAGATTTTTGTAATCAATATAGCATAACTTGTAAATTTGTTGAAGATAATACAGGAAAAGGCCATAAAGATGGAGATATTATAAAACAAAGTAAACCAAAAGGATATACAGTTACTGCTGGAACTACAATAACTATAACAATTTATAAACAAGAAGAGGATGAATCAGAATGTAATCCTTTAGAAGGTGAATGTGACTAAAGGTAGAATAGTAAGACAAATTAGTAATCTATATACAGTATTAGTTTCTAATACTTATATAGATGCTAGATGTCGAGGTAAATTTAGATATAATAATATTACTCCTGTAGTAGGAGATATTGTCGATATTGATATTGAAAAAAAATATATTATTGATATTTTACCGAGAAAAAACTTTATTAAAAGACCAGTAGTAGCTAATATAGATTTATGTTTAGTAGTAACTTCTTTAAAAGAACCGGATTTATCACTAAATTTATTAGATAAAGAATTATGTTATTTAACTTATAATAATATTAAACCTGTTATTGTTTTAACTAAAAGTGATTTATTAACTACTAATGAGTTAGAAAGTATTAATAAATTATTTGATTACTATAAAAATATCGGAATAGATGTATTTTATAATAATGAATTGGATAAGTTAAAAAAATATTTAGATAATAAATATGTTGTCTTAACTGGTCAAAGTGGTGCTGGAAAAAGCACCCTTATTAATATGTTAGGTAATAAAGATATTAAAACAAGTGCTATATCTAAAGCTTTAGGTAGAGGTGTTCATACTACAAGACATACTGAAATACATGAAGTGGAAAACTTTTGGCTTATTGATACACCTGGTTTTAGTTCTTTAGATATTATAGAAATAAAAAAAGAAGAACTTGCTAGTACTTTTATTGAATTTAATAATTATACTTGTAAATTTAATAATTGTTTACATAATAAAGAAGTAAATTGTGGTATAAAAGAAGTTATAGGTAAAGAAATATTGCTTAGTAGATATGAAAATTATCTTAAATTTTTATCAGAATTAAAGTAGGTGAAGTAATGAAAATATCCGCATCATTTTTAAGTAGCAATTATAATTTAGAAGATACAATAAAATATTTGAATGAATCTAGTACTGATTATATTCATGTAGATTTTATGGATAATACTTTTGTTAATAATACTTCTTATAGTTTAAAAGACTTAGAAGTATTAAAAAATACTAATAAAAGATTAGATGTTCATTTAATGGTATCTGAACCATTAAAATATATAGATTATTTTTCTAAATTAAATACCGAATTTATAAGTTTTCACTATGAAGCAGTTAATAATCATTTAGAAATTATTAACTATATAAAAGGAAAAAATATAAAAGTAGGTATGGCAATTAATCCAGAAACTAACATTGATGTGCTTAATCCTTTTTTAGATTTAATTGATTTAGTTTTAGTTATGAGTGTAACTCCAGGTCGTGGTGGGCAAGAATTTATTTATAATACAGTTAATAAAATTAAAGAATTAAAAGAAAAAAAGAATATATTAATTAATGTTGATGGTGGGATAAATAAAGATACTATAAAATTAGTAGATACAGATATAGCAGTAGCAGGATCGTATATTTGTAAAAGTGATAATTTTGAAGAAAGAATTAACTCATTACGTAGTTAATTTTTTATTTACAAAAATATAGATATTTGATACGCTTTAATTAGATAGAGAGTATTTGTATGAAAAAGTTTTTAAAAAAGAATATATTAGCGTTTATTATTTTTTCTGTAGTTATTTTTATTTTTTTAGGGGCATGTATCAAAAGTAATAATTATTTTAATAGTAATAAAATTAAAACTGAAGAAAGATATAATTATTGTCAAAATATAATTAAAGAAGATAATGATGAAAGCACTTTAGAATATTGTCAAGAATTTATTTCTTATATAGAAGATAGTAAGATAAGTAATCCAGATATATATACTGGTATATATGAAGTATTAATATATAATTTACGTTTTTTAAATCCATTATATTTTTTAATAATTGCTATTCCTACTTTATATAATATTTGTAAAATTTTAAAAAATAAATTTATTTTTAATTATAGTACTAGAAATAGTTATTTAGTCTATAAAAAATAATTTTTTAAAGAATCTTATAAATATTGGTGGTTTATTCCTTTACTATTTATAATAATATTTATTTATGGAATAAGTAATTTTTCTTATACATATTCTTTTTCAGTATATCATCAGAATGTCGGTTGGGCCTCATCTAATTTGGTATATCATCCAAGTATCTTTTTCTTCTTATTTTTTATTTATATTTTAGCCTATAGTTTTATTTTTATAAATATATGCTTATTAGTGGCTCGTAAAGTTCATAAATTTTTTCCAGCTATTATCTTATCTTATATAGCATATTGTGGTATTGAATTATTCTTAGAAGTGATTTTTAATCCGTTAGTTAATTTAGTATTTAATACTGATGTTGGCCATACGTTTAAATTAATGACCCCTTTTACATTTAATATATATTTAGGAGAAGTTAGTATGATGGCATTTATTATTATAATTCTTATTTTATCTACGATAGCAGTATATTTAAGTTATTATAATAAAGAAAAATTAATTATAGATTGTGAGAAGTTATGAAAATAAAGATAAATAATTTAGAAAAAAAATTTAAGAATAATATTATTTTTTCCGATATTAATTTAGAGTTTACAAGTGGTCATATATATGGTTTAGCAGGTCGAAATGGCTCTGGCAAAAGTGTTTTTCTAAAAGTACTATGCGGTCTTTATAAACCTACTTTAGGTGAAGTTTTATTTGATGATAAAAATTATAATTTAGATAATATGTATGTTCCCAGTATTAGGGCTTTGATTGAAAACCCAAGTTTTTTCCAGATTTAACTGGTTATGAAAATTTAGAAATACTAGCTAAAATTCAAAATAAGATTACCACAAGTAATATCTTAGGTTCGTTAAAAGTAGTAAATTTAATAGAGGAAAAAGATAAATTATATAAAGAATATTCTTTAGGAATGAAACAAAAACTAGGCATTTCCCAAGTAATAATGGAAGATCCCGAGATATTGGTTTTAGACGAACCTTTTAATGGAATTGAAGAAGAAAGTGTTAAAAAAATAAGTAATTATTTGTTAGAATTAAAAAATAAAGGAAAATTAATAATTATTTCTAGTCATATTAAAGAAGATTTAAATAATTTATGTGATGAAATATATTATTTTGATAATGGAAAAGTTAAATTAAAATGAATATTTTAAAAGTATTTAAACGAAAAAAATTACTACTAATTATTATATTAATACTAGTAAATCCTATATTACAATCACTAGTATTTCCCTATTATAATGATTTTTATAATCGTTTACTTATTAGTTCTACTTCTTTAATTACAATTATATTTAATTTAAGTATTATATTATTATTTACCTATGAATTAATTAATTTAGAAAATAATTATGCTTATACTTTACGGCAAAAAAGTTTAAAAGATATCATTTATAGGACAATTAAATTAATAATAAAAGTTATTATAAGTATCTATCTAATAACTACTTTGTTAAATATTACAGGTTCATTTTTAGGACGAAGTAATAACATTATGAAAAATATTTATGAAATATATAATATAAAAATAACTAGTTATTTAGTATACTATTATATAAAACAAGTATTTATATATATTTTATTAAGTATTAATATTTATTTTATTAATTTATTATTTAAAGAAACTAAGTTAAGATATCTATTTATGTTTTTACTGATAGGAATATCTTTTATATTTTTAAAACCAATTATATGTTCTTCTTATTTTATAGAGATATTAATTAGTATTATATATATTATATTATTATTAATAAGTATGATTATATTATATAAAGTTATTAATAATCCTTTAAAGAAAAGTTATAATTTTTTAGTAATTAGTTATTTATTTAAAACTAAGTTTAGTAAATTATTTATAATATATTTATTATTTTATAGTATTTTATATTATCTAAATATGAATTATAAAAACTCTATCGGTTTCTTTGATTTAATTGGTTATTATTTTTTAGATGGTAATTATTTAGGTTTAATATGGACTTTATTTCAAGTATATTTAATTATTTATTTTTATACTACCTATTTATTTTATGAAGAAGATAATGCTAGTGAATATATAATATTAAGAGAATCTTATAAGAAATTTTTTATAAATAAAGTGTTATTTATAGATATAATTATTATTATATTTAGAATATTTATTTTTCTTATAAGTGATATAACTAAAGTTAGTTTATTATTTATTTTAAAATATATATTTTATGATATTGTATTATTTAATATTTTAATTATTATTATAGGTATTAGTTATTACTATTTAAGGCGTAGATAATAATTATTGGAGGTATAGATGGAATTAATAAATAATAATTTTATAAAATTAAGTAAATTTGATATTTTTTTAGAAATACAAAATTCAGAAGTTATTGTTAAATTAAATTTTTTTCAAAGATTATTAAATATAATATTAGAATATGAACGAGTACAACAAGAGTTTGTTGATTTCGTATACGTAAGTATAAAAGATTTATCTAACTTAAATATTTTTGATTTGAATCAAATACCACTTACACGTAATAGTATTTTTAATGCAACATTATTTGCTATTAATGAAAATAATTTAGATGTAGCAGAAAAGCTTAAAGAATATTTTTCTAAAGATAAAATATATAAAGAAGAAATGCCAGAGTTATTTAGCTATGTACTAGAACATAATATTAATATGAATGAATATATTAATGGCGAAAGACAAAAATTAATCTACGCTGATAGTAATTGTAAGTTAGAAAAAGGTTATATTTATTTGATAAATGAATTAGAAAAACGATTAATATTAGACTAAATAAGGTTAGTAACCTTGCAAATAACTAAAATATAATATATAATTTTAGTACAAGGGTGAGATTATGGAATTTGATTTAAATACTATTACCGAAAAAGGAATACTTATTGATACTAAAATATCTTTTGGTGAAGAATTTTTAAAATTAAGTCAGATAAAAGAGTTAAATGATGTTTTGGTCAAAGGTAGAATTTATTATGGAACAACTAAAGAAGTTATTTTAGATTGTACAGTAGAAGGTAGCATGAAACTAGTTGATTATAATACTGGAGAGTTAATAGATTACCCATTTAATACCAAAGTAGAAGAAGTTTTAGCTAGTGATAGTTTCTTTGATGAAGAAAATAGTAAAAATAAGCAAAATAATCTTGACCTAAAAGAAATTTTATGGCAAAATATTGTATTGGAAGTCCCAATTCGTGCTTCATTAACTAATGAAGTATTGACTAAAAAAGGTGAAGGTTGGGAATTAAAAGATGAATTTTCCAAAAAAGATGATCCAAGGTTAGAGTGTTTCAAGGCTCTACTTGACGAAGGGAAGGAGTGAAATTATGGCAGTTCCATTTAGAAGAACAAGCAAAACTAAAAAAAGAATGCGTCGTACTCACTTAAAAAGAGAAGTTGGAACACTAACAAAATGTCCTAATTGCGGTGCTATTATAAAACCTCATCATGCATGCATGGAATGTGGGTTCTATAAAGGTAATAAAATTGTAGAAATCAAGAGTAACACAAATACTGAAGAAAAATAATTTACTACTAAGTTATAC
>CALWAK010000012.1 GCA_944373095.1 uncultured Bacilli bacterium | reverse complement strand
ATGTTCATAAAAAATTTTTAGAATTTAGTGGGCTAATAAAAAATATTGATGATTTTTTAAGTGCTTATACAAGTAGTGTTTTAAATGATATTAATAGTAATGAAGAATTAAATTTATTTAAATTTAATGATTTAGAAGATATTATAAAACAAAGAGTTATTGAAGAAATATTACATAAAATTTATAAAAATAATTTATATTTAATTACAAATAAAAATATTAATGAAATTAAAAAAATGATTAACTCTAATAAGCCAAATGGGATTATTAATTTGCCTAATAATATAATAATAATAAAAGAATATGATAAGTTAAGGCTAAAAAAAGATAAAAGTATAGAAAATGATATAATATGTTTTGAAAATAAAGTTAATTATAATGGCTTAATTATTAAAAAGATAGAACATAGTAATGAAAAAAGTAACTATATATTACGAATTAATAGTAAAGAAGTAAAATTACCATTATATGTTAGAACTAGAAAAAATGGAGATTTTATAGAAGTTAAAAATTTAGGTGGTAAGAAAAAGTTAAAAGATGTATTTATTGATGAAAAGATTAGTAAAGGGTTACGAGAAAGTATTGGTATTTTAGTTGACAGTAATGATAATATTCTATGGATACCAGGGATAAAAAAATCTAAATTTGATAAAGAAATTAATGAAAAGTATGATATAATACTTAAGTGCGAAGAAGAAGGAGAAATTTATGAATAAAAAAAATAAAAACACTTTTATGCAATCACTACCATATATTGTATTAGTTGGTGTAATTATATGCGTATTATTACTATATGGTGGAGCACAAACTAAGATTTATGAATTAAAAACAGGTGAATTGATAAATTATATTAATAATGGTGAAGTAACAGAAATGACTATTACACCTAAAAGCGATGAATCTGTATATTATATTGAAGGAAAAATAGAATCTTATAAAGAGAATGAGTATTTTACTGTAAAGGTAATATCTGAACAAATGGATATTATTACTAATTATGCAGAATCGCATGATATGAATTTATATGATACAAATAAAGATCCTGGTTCAAGTGTTGTTTTATATTTAGTTGTTAATATTTTACCTTTATTAGTTGTATCTTTATTAGCTTATTACTTATTTATGAAATTAGCTGCTGGCAACAATAAATCTATGGATTTTGGAAGATCTAGAGCTAAATTAAGTGAAGATGGCGGAAAAGTTAGATTTAGTGATGTTGCTGGTTTAAAAGAGGAAAAAGAAGAAGTAGCTGAATTAATTGATTTTTTAAGAAGTCCTAAAAAGTTTCAAAAATTAGGTGCAAGAATTCCTAAAGGGGTTTTATTAGTAGGACCTCCTGGAACTGGAAAAACTTTGCTTGCAAAAGCTGTTGCTGGAGAAGCAAATGTTCCATTTTACTATATATCTGGATCTGATTTTGTAGAATTATTTGTTGGTGTAGGTGCTTCTCGTGTTAGAGACATGTTTAAACAAGCAAAACAATCAGCACCATGTTTAATTTTTATTGATGAAATTGATGCGGTAGGTCGTCAAAGAGGTTCTGGAATTGGTGGAGGCCATGATGAAAGAGAACAAACTTTAAACCAATTACTTACTGAGATGGATGGCTTTGGTGCTAATGAGGGAATCATTATTATTGCTGCAACAAATAGACCAGATGTATTAGACCCTGCATTATTAAGACCAGGCAGATTTGATAGACAAGTGACTGTTAGTTTACCAGATGCTCGTGAAAGAGAAGAAATATTAAAAGTACATGCTAGGGGTAAAACATTTAATAAAGATGTTAATTTAGCTGCATTATCTCAAAGAACACCAGGATTTAGTGGTGCTGATTTAGAAAATCTTTTAAATGAAGCAGCATTATTAGCAGTAAGAAGAAATAAAAATGAAATTAGTATGGATGAAGTAGATGAAGCAACTGATAGAGTATTAATGGGACCAGCTAAAACATCGAGAAAGATTACTGAAAAAGAAAAACGCTTAGTTGCTATTCATGAATCTGGTCATGCTGTAATAGGAATAAAACTTGCTGATGCTCAAGAAGTTCATAAAATAACTATAATTCCAAGAGGCGTTGCTGGTGGATATACAATGATGCTTCCAAAAGAAGAAAAAATTGGTATTATGACTAAGGAAGAGTTAGAATGTCAAATTACAGGATTACTTGGTGGTCGTGCTTCAGAAAAATTATTTTTAAATGCAACTACTACAGGAGCTTCTGATGATTTTAAAAGAGCTACTCGTATAGCAAGAAGTATGGTTACTGAGTATGGTATGTCTGATTTAGGCCCAATGCAATTAGAAGAAAAATCTGAAGGAGTTTTCTTAGGCAGAGATTACAACAAACAAAAGAATTTCTCTGATGCTATTGCGTTAGAAATTGATAAAGCTGTTCGTAAAATTATTGAAGATTGTTATGAAAAAGCTACAAAGATTTTAAAAGAAAACGAAGATTTAGTTAAATTAATAGCAGATGCTTTAGTAGAGAATGAAACATTAACTAAAGAACAAATTGAATGCCTTGTAGAAACAGGAAAGATGTGCCCAGTTGATCCGGAAGTTAGTGCAGAACCAACTATGGTTAAATTAAGAGAAATTGCTAAAGCAAAAAAAATAAAAAACTATAATAAAATGACTAGAGAAGAATTAGAAAAAGCAATAGAAGAGTTAGATAAGTAAATCTAATTCTTTTTGTTTTATAATAATGTATGATATAATTTTAATGGAGGATACAATGATTAGGCAAATTAATAATAACAATAGATTAATTATATCGCATATAGAAGATGCTGATGGAATGGGTAGTGTAGTATTAGCAAATGTATATTTTAAAGGTAGCATTGATTATATTTTAGCTGTTATTCCGGAAGTTTCAAGTATATTAAAAGAGGATTTAAGTAAATATGAAGAAATTTTTATATGTGACTTACCATTAGATAAAAAAGCAATAGAAGTATTATTAAATAATGAAAAATTGCAAAAAAAAGTAAAACATTTTGATCATCATGCAAGTGAATTAGAAAATAATAAATATTCTTTTGTTAATGAAGTTGTAGATATAAATGGTAAGTTAACGTCTGGTACTGAGTTATTTTATAATTATTTATTAAGTATAGATAACGTATTATCAAATGATTTTTATAAAGAGTTTGTAGAATCTACCCGAAGTGCTGATGTATGGGATTTACAAAGTAATTTTTATGATATGGGGATAAATTTAGGGACTATATTAAATATATTAGGACCTAAGGCTTATATAAATATTTTTTCTAATTATGTTATAAAAGAGCATTTTTATTTAGAAGATTTATATATTGATATAGTAAATAGTGCTAAAGAAAATAGGGACAACTATGTAAAGGAATGTATTTCAAATGTAATTATTACAGAATACAAAAATTATAAAATAGGAGTAGTAGTTTCTGAAGATTATCGTTCATTTGTTGGTAATGCAATTGCAAAAAAATATATAGATTCTATAGATTTTGCTTTAATTATAAATTTACATTTAATGAAGTGCTCTTTAAGATGTGTTAAAGATGATATTGATTTAGGAAAAATTGCTAGTGAATTTGAGAGTAGTGGTGGTGGTCACAAAAAGGCTGCTGGTTTTTATATTAATGCTGAGTGTATGGATATTATTATGAAGTTTGTAAACGAATATATAAATAGTAAAAAAAATAAAAATTAAGACAAATTGTTTTTTATATGATAAAATATCAATGTAGATAAAGGTGGTAGGATATGACAAAAATAATAGCATTAGTAAATCAAAAAGGAGGCGTAGGTAAAACAACAACTAGTATTAATTTATCAGCAGCCCTTGGAAAAGAAGGGAAGAAAACTTTACTTATTGATTTGGATCCTCAAGGTAATGCTTCAACTGGTTTAGGCTTAAACAATAGTGATATAAAACATGATATATACGACGTTATGACTGGTGAATGCGAAGCAAGTGATGCTGTAATTAAAACAAAATTTAAAAATTTATCTATAATACCAGCAACATTAAATTTAGCTGGCGTTGATGTGGAATTTGTTAAAGCAATGTTAGAAGATTCAAATTTTAGACAAAATGAACAATTAAAGTTAAGTTTAGAGCCTTTAATGGAAAAATATGATTATATAATTATTGATTGTCAACCATCTTTAGGAATAACAACCATGAATGCATTAGTTGCATCAAACTCAGTTATCATTCCTGTTCAGTGTGAATTTTTTGCATTAGAAGGAATCACACAATTATTAAATTCTATAATAATGGTCCAATCTAATATGAATCCTAGTCTTAGAATTGAAGGCGTTTTACTTACAATGCTAGATGGTAGAACTAATATAGGATTAGAAGTTATTGAAGAAATTAGAGGCTATTTTAAAAACAAAGTTTTTAATACTATAATACCAAGGTTAGTAAGGCTAGTTGAGGCACCTAGCCATGGCAAACCAATTAGCGATTATGATCCAGAGAGTCGTGCAACATTAGCATATCAAAATTTAGCTAAGGAGGTAATTAGTAGAAATGGAAACTAAAAGAAAAGCATTAGGAAAGGGTTTAGAACAACTATTTACAAATGAAAGAATAGATTTTGAAAATTTTGAAAAAGGTTTAGTAGAAGAATCTAAACCTAATGAAATAAGGGAGTTAAAAATTGATGAAATAAGGAGCAACCCTTATCAGCCAAGAAAGATTTTTGATGAATCTTCTTTAAATGAGTTAGCTGAATCAATAAAAGAGCATGGTGTAGTTCAACCTATTATTGTAAAAAAAAGTATTAAAGGTTATGAATTGGTAGCTGGTGAAAGAAGAACTAAAGCAAGTCGTATAGCAGGTTTAAAAACAATTCCAGCAATTATTAAAGATTTTAGTGATCAAGAAATGATGGAAATAGCTTTAATTGAAAATATTCAAAGAGAGAATTTAAATCCAATTGAAGAAGCAATGGCTTATGATGCTATTATTAAAAGTTATAACTTGACACAAGATGAGGTTGCAAAAAAATTTGGAAAAAGTAGAACTTATATAACAAATATTTTAGGCTTATTAAAATTACCAGAGACTACAAAAAAGTATGTTGAAGAAAACAAATTATCTATGTCTCATGCAAGAGCATTATCAAAATTAGAAGATAAAGAAGAAATTGAAAAGTTAGCAAATAAAATTGTATCTGAAGGATTAAATGTTAGAACAGTTGAAAATATAACTAGGGATTTTAATACTCCTAAAGCATTTAAAATAAAACGTAAGGATACTAATTCAAAGTATAGTATATATGAAGAGATAATGCGTGAAAAAATTGGTACAAAAGTAAAAATAAGTGATAAAAAAATTGAAATTCCTTTTTCTTCTTCTAAAGAGTTGGAAAGAATTTTAGAAGTATTAAATATAGAGGTTGATGAATAATATGAATGTATTAACTTTTATTATTGATTTATTATGTAAAAAACAAATATATGTGCCATTAGTATCTATTACTATTGGTTTATTTTCTTATAAAGTAATTAAAAAAGCTTTATCTAATTTAACTAAAAATGTTAAAGATTCATATGAAATAAAAAAAAGAAAAACTATAGTAGAATTGGTATCTAATTTTAGTAAATATATTTTAGTTATTATAATAGGTATCATAATACTTGAAGCGTACGGAATTGATACTGCTTCTATTATTGCTGGATTAGGTGTTTTATCTGCTGTTATTGGTTTAGCTTTTCAAGATACTTTAAAAGATTTTATAAGTGGTATTACTATAATATTAGAAAATTATTATATTGTTGGAGATTATATTACTTATAATGATTTTACTGGAGAGGTTATTGAACTTGGATTAAAAACTACTAAAATTAAAGATGCTAATGGTCAGGTGATGATTATAGCTAATAGAAATATTAATGAGATAATAAATATTTCTCAAAAAAAATCAAATGTTTATTTAAAGTTAGCAGTAGCATATGAACATGATGTCGATGAAGTGGAAAATGTTATTAAAGAAATTTTACCCTTGTTAAATAAGATAAAATATGTTACAAGTAATAGTGCATCTTATTTAGGTGTTGATGAACTTGGGGATTCAAGTGTTATTTATTTAGTTAAATTAGAGAGTCTGCAAGACCAAAAATGGCAAGTTAAAAGAGATGCATTAAAAATAATAAAGAAAGAATTTGATAGGAATAATATAAAAATTCCTTATCCTCAAATTGAGGTGCATAATGAATAAAGATTATAAATTAGGAAGTCTTGTTATCATGAAAAAACCACATCCTTGTGGCAAAAATGAATGGGAAATAGTAAGACTTGGAATAGATATTAAAATTAAATGTACTAATTGTGGTCGTGAGATTATGATAGATAGATTAGAATTTGAAAAAAAATTAAAAAAGGTTATTGGTGAGTCAAATGGATAATAAAAAAAATAAAAATAAGTTAAATCCTGTTATGACTTTAGTTATATTAATAGGATTAACAATAATTTTAAGCGGAATATTATCATTATTTGGGTTAGAGGCTACATATAACGAAGTAAATGAAGTAACGAATACTTATGATAAAGTTTGGGTATCAGTTGAATCATTATTTAATTTAAGTGGTATAAAATATATTTTTGAGTCTACAGTATCAAATTTTGCTGCATTTACACCATTATCAATGTTATTAATTACATTAATTGGTATTGGAATTATGGAAAAAAGTGGTTTTTTAAAAACATTATTTAATATTTTAACTAGAAAAGCCCAAAAAAGAACAATAACTTTTATAATGGTATTAGTATGTATTTTATTTTCAATTGCGGGTGATATTGGATATGTGGTTATGATACCTTTAAGTGCGTTAATATTTTATCATGGCAGAAGGAATCCTCTTATTGGTATAATAACATCATTTTCAGCATTAACTTGTGGAACAGGATTAAGTTTATTTTTAACTAGTGTTGATTCTAGTTTATTAAATAAAACTTTAGGTGCAGCTCATATATTAGATGTAAATTATAGTTCTAGTACATGGGGATTCGTAATAATTATGTTTGTATCAATTTTAATTCTTGCTGGGGTTATAACTGCTGTTACAGAAAAAATTACGGCTTTTAATGTTAGTAAATATGAATTTAAAGATGATAAAAAAGAGTTAAGATTAACTAAAAGAGAAATTAGAGGCTTATTATTTTCACTTGTAATGGGTGGTTTATATTTATTAATATTTATTTATAATATAATTCCTGGTTTGCCATTTAGTGGTAATTTACTTGATTATTCTCAAAATTTATATATAGATAAATTATTTAGTTCTAGTTCATTTTTTTCACAAGGATTTGTATTTATAATTACAATGTTATTTATAATTCTTGGATTATTTTATGGAATTGGTTCTAAAAGTATAAAAAATAATAATGATTTTTGTAGTTTTTTAACTCATTCATTAGATGGAATTGGTAGAACAATTTTATTAATATTATTGTCATCTATATTAATTAATATATTTAAGAAAACAAATATTGGTGTAGTTGTATGTGCAATGGTATCTAATTTAATAGAAAATTCTACATTTACTGGCTTACCATTATTAATATTATTCTTTATAGGGTGCGCTATTTCAACGATATTTTTACCTAACTCATTAAATAAATGGACAATTCTTGCAGGCTCTTGTGTGCCTAAATTAATGAGTAATGGTTTATCTCCAGAATTTTGCCAAGTAATATTTAGATTTGCTGAAGGCGTATTTTATGGACTAACACCTATTATGGCATATTACATAATTTATCTAGCTTATATCGAAAAATATAATCAAGATGATGAACCAATTACTTTATTAAGTAGTATAAAATATCAATGCGTTTATTCTATTGCTACATTTGCGGTTTTACTTTTAGTTTTAATTTTATGGTATGTTATTGGTTTACCACTTGGTATTGGTGCTATGGCTACTATTTAGTCATAGTTTTTTTTATTGCTAAAAATTATAATATTTCTTATAATAAATTAGGAAATGGAAGTGTTATTATGGCTTTAAAAGCAGGTATTGTTGGATTACCTAATGTTGGTAAATCTACTTTGTTTAATGCTATAACTAAAAAAAATATATTGGCAGCAAATTATCCTTTTGCTACTATAGATCCTAATGTTGGGGTTGTAACTGTGCCAGATAGTAGATTAGAATTTTTAGAAGAATTATATATACCAGAAAGAACTATACCAACAACTTTTGAATTTACAGATATTGCTGGATTAGTAAAAGGTGCAGCATCTGGTGAGGGCTTAGGTAATAAGTTTTTATCACATATTAGAGAAACTGATGCGATTGTAGAAGTTGTTAGATGTTTTGATGATAATGATATAATTCATGTGGAAGGTAACTGCAATCCAATTAGAGATATTGAAATTATAAATGTAGAACTAATATTAGCAGACTTAGAAATAGTAGAAAATAGAATAAATAAAATACAAAAGAAAGCAGAAACTACAAAAGATAAAGAATCATTAAATGAACTTAATGTATTAAAAAAATGTCAAGAAGCATTACAATCTAATGTGCCTTTACGTAGATTAGAATTTGATGAAGATGAATTATTAAGTCTTAAAAATTTTAATTTTATTACTTTAAAACCTATTATATATGTTGCAAATGTATCTGAAGATGATGTTGTAATTGGTGAAAATAATTATACAAAAGAAGTAAAAGAATATGCTTCTAAAGAAGCTGCATCAGTAGTTGTTATGTGTTGTAAGATGGAATCGGAACTTGCTGAATTAAATGATGACGATAAAAAAATATTTCTAGCAGATTTGGGCATTACTAATAGTGGGTTAGATAAACTTATATTTGCTACTTATGATTTATTAGGATTACAAACATTCTTTACAGTAGGAAAAGATGAGGTTAAAGCATGGACTTTTAAAAAAGGAATGAAAGCTCCAGCTTGTGCAGGATTAATTCATAGTGATTTTGAAAGAGGTTTTATTAAAGCTGAGGTAACAAGTTTTAATGATTTAGAAGAATTAGGTAGTGAAAAAAAGGTTCAAGAAGCTGGAAAAAAAAGACTAGAAGGAAAAGAATATTTAATGCAAGATGGCGATATTGTCTTATTTAGGTTTAATGTGTAATTACATTTTTATTACACTTTTTTTATATTTTTAATGTATAATTAGTATATTATATTTACAAGTTTTAATTCTCTTTTTGTGTAATAATAATTATGTTAGCCAGAAGGAGGAATTGAAATGGAAAGTAGAGTTAAATGGTTTAACAATGAAAAGGGATTTGGTTTTTTAGAAAACGGAAATAGTGAGGATATTTTTGTTCATTATTCACAAATAGTTTGTGAAGGTTATAAAACTTTAAAAGAGGGTCAATTAGTTACATTTAATTTAATTGAAACACCAAAGGGATTACAAGCAAAAAATGTTGAAGCAGTATCTAATTTAGTTAGCAGTAAATAATATTATGAATCAAGAAGAAAAAGAATCTATTTTAAATAGTCTTAAAGATCTTTCTAATTCCAAAATAGAAGATACTTTAATTGATATTAGTAAAAAAATAATAAATCTTTCTAATTATCAAACATTATATATTGAAGAATTAAAAAGAAGAAAATATGAAAAATAAAAACTAAGTAGAATTTTATTACTTAGTTTCTTTTTTATTTTTCTTTTTTAAATATTTTTTATTAATTAATTTTACCTTAACACCTTTTTCTGTAGAAAAGCATTTTTTTACACCATCAGGTAAATTCTTTTTATAAACTTTCATTTAGTTCACCTCACATTTAATCCTTGTCGTATTATACCATAATTTATGGTATGTTGAAAATACTTTTTTTATTATGATTTTTGCATTATTAATCCTTTTTTCCTAATTGAAGATTTAGTAATTAATTTTTTAATTATTTCTATTTTTTCATTTTCAGAAAATAAATATCCTTCATGTCTTAAAATATATAGTTTTAATCCTTCTTCATTTAATGGTTTATCTATAAAATGACCATCTATCAACATATGATTGCATTTTTCAATGTAACTTTCTGGCAAATCACTATTTAAAAAACTTTCTATAGTTTCTTTATTGTGTTTATAATTATTTCTATATTGAATAATAATATTTTTTAATGCTAATAATTTTTGTTTAATTTTATTCATAATCTTCCTTTCAATATGTATCATTCTAACATACGTATTTTTAATTGTAAATAAATTGCTTTATATTGTATAATTAAATAGAGGTAAGATATGGAAGATATTATTATAAACGTTAATATTGATAGTAAAAAAGATTTGTATAATAAATATAATAATAAAATTATAAATAGTGATTTAGGAACCTATTTATTTAATGAGTTAAAAGGAAAGTCTTTATCTAATAATGTAATAATAAATATTAATACTAAGATATTTTTAGATTCTAAAGAAAAAGATAATATAGTTAATATTATAAAAAATAATTTTAATCATTTAGATATTGAAGATGATTTTTTGAAAAGAACTAATAATATTAAAAGCATAATATTGTTAATTTTTGGCACGTTATTTATATGGCTATCTTATTATTTAGAAAAAATAGACAATAATATGTTCAAAGAGTTACCATTAATTTTAGGTTGGGTAGCAATTTGGGAAGTCGGAGATTATATTTTATTTAGTAGAACTAGTTCTATTATAAAAAGTAAAAGAATAAATCAATTAAAAAATGCTATTATAAATTTTAAGGAGACGATATGAAAAATTATATAAGTAAGTATATAAAAAATATTGAAAAAATAATAAGTAATGGTAATATTTCAAAAAAAGATATAGATAGGCATCTTATAAAAATACAATTTTTTCAACATGAAAGATTGATACATCTTTTAGTTACGTTATTTTATGCAATATTTACATTAGTATTTTTTGTTCTTGGTATGATAAGTTGGTTGTTTTTTATAATAGATGTAATTTTTATAGCATTTTTAATTTTTTATATTTTGCATTACTTTTTTTTAGAAAATAGTGTACAATACTTATATATATTATATGATAATATGCTAGATTTAGATGAAAAAAGAATAAGTAAGGGTTGATAAAATGTATGTTTTAAAAAATATTATAAAGTGGTTAGTTATATTATTGTTATTTATAGATGTGCTATTTATTCTAGTTTGCAATTTTAGTTTTTTTGGATGTGTTGCAATCAAGATTGATGAAAATATCGAAAATACTAGTTTAAAAGCTGGTGATACTGTAATTTTTAGACCTAAAAATGAATATAAAGAAGGGGATATTATATTAGTTAGAAATTTAGATAAAATTTATCTAGAAAAAATAAAAAAAATTAATAATAATATAATAGAAACAACAAGTGTTGATGGAAAAGTAGATTATGAAGAAAAGAATATTGAAGATGTAGTTGGTGTTTATTTTGTTAAAATTAATTTAACTATGATAATTACTTTTATTATAACATTATCTTTAGGTATATTATTTTTAATATTTGATTATTATTTAGAAGATAAAAAGAGTTCTAAAAATGTTAATCCTTAGAACTCTTTTTTTTAGTATTATCTTGTAATATAACTGCATCAATAACTTTTTCATTTTTATTTTTAATTACACTAGATTCTCTTTTACAAAATATATAACTAAATATTTCAAGAAGTGCATAAATCATTAGTATAATTCCAATAGCTTGAAAAGCTAAATTTGCTTCTAAAATTGTATATAACCCACCAATTAGTAAGATGAGTGAAATTATAAATAAAACAAAAAATTTAGAGGTATTTTTCTTTAAATATAAAACATTAATAAATTTATTTACACCTATAAATAATATAAAACCCCCTATTACAAATCTAATTAATGCTTCAATAACACCAGCTAAAAAGATAAAAACTAATCCAATTATTATTCCTAAAATCCCAGTTACCATTCCAGTCGATGGAGTGCTGTTATCTCTTTTAACTTCTAAATAGTTTTTTATGCAATTAAATATACCTATGATACAAATTGTACCACCTAGTATTCTAGATACCACTATAACCATTACATCAGGACTAGTAAACATTATTGCTCCTAGTATAAAAAATATAATAGCACTTATTAAAGATGATAGTTTAGTATAAGATTTAAACTCTATTTCCATTTTTTCCTCCATGATAGTAAAATTATACAATATTTTTTTTAATAATTCTATACTCTGTGATATAATTAGTTTTAGAGGTAGGATATGAATAATGATGTTAAAATAAAAGATTATAGTATGACAGAACTTAAGGAAGATTATAGTTTTAAATCATTAAAAATTACTTTTAAAGAAGTATTTAAGTTCGTTACTAACGCTGGAACAAAAGATTTGTTCAAATTTATAGTAGATTTGGTATTATTACTTGTTATTATTATTTTAATAAGTTTACCATTTACATTAATAATAGATCTAGGTGGAAATTTTATAGGACTTTTAAATAATGAACATATTTTTAATACTTGGGAAATAATATTAAATCTTTTATACACAATTATAGCTTTATATTATTATTGTGTTACTTTTAATAAAAGATTTAGACATATTAATGAAAAATATAAAACTAAATTAGAAAAATAAATATGACTTTTATTAGTCTTTTTATTTTCTGAAATATCATCTTGTAATTTTTTTTGTTTTGTAGTAATATCTTAAAAGTATTTATGGAAGTGGGTTTTTATATGGATAAAATTATTAATATTGCTGTTGTTGCACATGTTGATGCAGGAAAAAGTACATTAGTTGATGCACTTTTATCTCAAAATGGTGTATTTAGAGAAAATGAAGTTGTTCATGAACAAGTAATGGATTCAAATGATTTAGAAAGAGAAAGAGGAATAACAATATATTCTAAAAATTGTGCAATTAGATATAAAGATTACAAAATAAATATAGTTGATACTCCAGGGCATGCGGATTTTTCTTCAGAAGTAGAAAGAATTATGCGAACAGTAGATACTGTTATTTTGATAGTTGATGCTAAAGAAGGGCCTATGCCTCAAACAAGATTTGTATTGAAAAAAGCTTTAGAGCAAAATTTAAGACCTATATTATTTATTAATAAAATTGATAAAAAAGATGCAAGACCACTTGAAGTAGTAAATATGACATTTGATTTATTTATGGAATTAAATGCTACAGATGAGCAATTAGATTTTCCAATTGTTTATGGTGTTGCTAGAGACGGAAAAGCTACTCTTGATTTGGATAATTTAGGTGAAGATATTTCACCATTATTAGATACTGTATTAAAACAGGTTGAACCATTTAAAGGTAGTATTGATGACAACTTACAATTACAAGTATCACAATTAGATTATGATTCTTTTATAGGACGTTTAGGTATAGGCAGAATTAACAAGGGTGTAATAAAATCGGGTAGTATGGTTAACGTTTGCCGTAACGATGGTGATGTTGAACAATTTAGAATATCAAAATTATTTGTTAACGAAGGAATTAAACGTAAAGAAGTAAAAGAGGCTTACTTTGGTGATATAGTTACATTTGCTGGCTGTTCAGATATATCAATTGGAGATACAATTTGTACTCAAGGTATAGTAGATCCGTTACCTAAAATAATTATTGAAAGACCAACTTTATCAATGAATTTTATGGTTAATAATGGTCCATTTGCCGGACAAAGTGGAAAGTTTTTAACTAGTCGTCATATTAAAGAAAGATTAGAAAAAGAATTAGAAACTAATGTAGGTTTAGAAGTTGAAGAATTATCCGGTACTGATGGATTTAAAGTGTCTGGACGTGGTGAACTACATTTATCTGTATTACTTGAAGAAATGCGAAGAGAGGGTTATGAATTATGTGTTTCTAAACCAGAAGTTTTACTTCAAGAAATAGATGGTAAAAAATGTGAGCCATTTGAAAAAGTTATTGTTAATACTCCAAGTGATTATTCTTCAACTATAATTAGTGATTTACAGGAAAGAAAAGCAACTTTGGAAATAATGACAAATAATGAAGATGGATATGTACATATGGAATTTAGTGCTCCAACTCGTGGGTTAATTGGCTATCGTAGTGCTTTTATAACAAATACTAAAGGTGAAGGCATTATGGTTAGATCTTTTGATTCATATAAACCATATGTTGGAATAATACATGGTCGTAAAAATGGCGCTTTAGTATCAATGGAACAAGGAAAATCATTAGGGTATTCATTATTTAATCTACAAGATAGAGGCCAATTAATTGTTGGGCCTTCAGAAGATATTTATGTTGGAATGATTGTAGGAATACATAATAGAGATAATGATTTAAATGTTAATCCTTGTAAAAATAAAGAAATGTCTAATACAAGAAGCAAAGCCGCAGATGACGCTATTGCTCTTGTTCCACCTAAAAAGTTCAGCTTAGAAGAAGCTTTAGAGTTTATAGAAGAAGATGAATATGTCGAAATAACACCAGAAGTAATTCGCTTGCGTAAAAAAATATTAGATCCAAATGAAAGATTTAGAGTTAATAGAAAATAAGGATTGAACCAGAAATTGGTTCTTTTTTTATAAAAAGTATTGAAATATAAAATTTTGTGATATAATTTATTTGGAGGTTAATATGGAGAAGAAAAAGAAAAATTCTAGCAAACAAACTTCTAATAAAAAAAATTCAACTAAAAAAGTTGTGAAAAAAGTAGAAGTTATTGATGAAGAAGTAAAAGAAACAGTTGTTACAAAAAAACAAGAAAATAAGAATGTAAAAAAACATAATGGACATTCACTATTTAAATCTCTTGCAATTTTAATATTAATCGCTGTTATTTTATCTTGGATTTTCCCATCAGGATATTTTAATGGTGCAGATTATATTGAAGGGGATATAATTAGAACAGGTATAAACGAACTTTTTATATCATTATTCTATGGTGCTAATTATTATTTATTGCAAGTGGTTTTTGTACTTATTGTTGGTGCTTTTTATGGAGTTGTAAGTCATCTTTCTTCTTATAAAGCATTAGTAGATAAGGCTACTAATTTTTGGAAAGGTAAAGAAAAAATATTTGTATTAGTTCATACATTGATAATAGCTTTATATGTTTCAATGGCAACACAAAGTTTTCCAATATTATTATTTGTTCCTTTAATTATAACTATTGCAAATAAGCTTGGATTTAACAAGTTTAATTCAATAATGATTACATTTGGGGCAATGATAGCTGGTATGGTTGGTAGTACATTTAGTACATATGGTGCAGATTATATTACTCAATATATGAATGTTACATATATGGATGGTATAGCTTATAGATTTGGCATTCTTGCAATAACTTATTTGTTAGTAAATGTTTTAGTATTTATAAATATGAATAAGAAACAAGAATCTTTAATTGAAGATGATGTTTTTGAAGTAGCAAACGAAGAAGGAAAAGGTGCTTGGAAATCATTATTATTATTTGGAATTATTTTTGTAATAATGATTTTAGGATTTATGCCTTGGGAAACAGTTTTTGAAATGGAAATATTTAAAAACTTTCATACTTGGTTAACAAGTGATTTAACTATTAATATAGGTGGTAAAGATCATGCTATTTTAGGTTATATAATTGGTAAGGCAACTGCATTTGGAAATTGGGATATTTATACAATGGGATATGTAATTATGCTAATGTTACTAGTTATTAAATTTACTTCTAAAATTAAATTCGACGATTGTTTAGAATATGCTGTGGAAGGATTAAAGAAGATGGTTAAACCTGCTCTTTATATTACATTTGCATATGCTATGTTTGTAATTTGCTATTCTTCAGGATTTACTACATATATTATTGATGCTTTAAATTCTGTTGGTAAAACTGTAAACGATAGTTCAACAACTTATGTTTTTAATCCATTTACAAACGCTTTATCAAATATGTTTGCTCAAATATTCCATGTAGATTTTGGTTATACAGGATTTGTTGCTGCTCCAATGTTTGTAGCAAGATTCCCAGAGTATGTTACTACTATTATGGCGATAATGGTTGCTATGAATGGATTTGTGTCATTTATTGCTCCTACGAGTGTTATATTAGTAGTTGGTCTATCTATGTATAACGTTAGCTACAAAGAATGGATTAAATATATTTGGAAATTTGCTTTAGGATTATTAGCAATACTTTTAGCAATATTTGCATTAATGACATTTATGTAAGAGAACCTTTTGGTTCTTTTTTTTATAAACCTCTTGAATAAATTTAACTACTTTGCTATAATACATGACGAGTGAAAGACACTCCTTGCTTTATAAAATATAAAGCCGAGAAAGACCAGAAGGAGGTGTAGTATATGAATAAATATGAAATAATGTTTATCGTTAAAACTACTATGGATGAAAATAAAGTTAAGGCTACTGTTGATTCAATGAAAAAATTAGTTGAAACATTAAATGGTAAGGTTGAAAACTTTAAGGAAATGGGCGAGAGAAAACTTGCTTATCCAATAAAAAAAGAAATTAACGGATATTATTATGTTATGAATGTTTTAGCGTCTGTAGAAGCTATTAAAGAATTTGATCGTAAAGCTTCTTTAGATGAATCAATTATTAGACATTTAATTATTAAATTAGATGAGGAGTAATTTATGAATAAAGTTATTTTAATAGGACGTTTAACCAAAGATCCTGAAATGCGTACTATTCCAAGCGGAGCAGTTACTACTACTTTCTCACTTGCTGTAAATAGACCTTTTACTAATAATCAGGGTGAAAGAGATACTGACTTTTTTAACTGCATTGCATGGCGTAAGCAAGCAGAAAATATAAGTAAATACTGCCAAAAAGGCAGTCAAGTTGCAGTTGAGGGACGTATTCAAAATAGAAGCTATGATGCTCAAGATGGTTCAAAAAGATACATTACAGAAATTATTTGTGATAACGTAACTTTTTTAGGATCTCGTTCTGATTCATCAAATTATTCATCTAATAATTCTAATATAAAATTAGAAGAAAATGAATTTGGTAAATCAAATGATATTGTTAATAATGATTTAGCTGAAGACCCTTATGCAAGTATGGGTTCTGAAGTATCTTTATCAGATGATGATTTACCTTTCTAAGAAAGGAGAGTTAACTGTGGCTGAGTTTTATCGTAGAAAGAAAAAAATTTGCCAAATGTGTGCTGGAAAATCTGTTGATTACAAGGATGTTGCTATTATTTCTAAATATATTACAGAAAAAGGCAAAATCGTTAATAGAAGAATGAGCGGTGCATGTCAAAAACATCAAAGATATATTGCAAAACAAATTAAATATGCAAGATATATGGCTTTAATTCCATATGTTAAAGACTAATATATATAATGGCAAAGTTAATACTTTGTCTTTTTTTGACCTATATTTGAGTATCTTTTTTATACATTTTTTGTTATAATATACATACAAAAGCGAGGAATAAAATATGAAAGTAATACTTTTAAAAGATGTTAAAAAACAAGGAAAAAAAGATGATATAATAGATGTAGCTGATGGTTACGCAAATAATTTTTTAATAAAAAATGGTTTAGCTGTAGCTTTAACTAATACAAGTAAAAAAATATTAAATAATCAAATAGAAACAAGAAAAAATGAAGAAGATGCTTTAGTAAAAGAAATGGAAGAACTAAAAAAGAAAATATTATCTTTAAAGTTTGAATTCAAAGTTAAAACTGGAAATATGGATAAAGTTTTTGGAAATGTATCTTCTAAGCAAATAGCGGATTATATAAATGGTTTAGGTTATAAAATAGATAAAAAACAAGTTCATATTAATTACCCTCTTGATACATTAGGTAGACATATGGTAGAAATTGAACTACATAAAAAGGTTAAATTTAATATTTACGTTAATTTAGTAAAGTAGGTGATAAAAATGGCACGTTCAATGCCTCAAAATAAAGATGCTGAAATGTCTGTACTTGGAATGTGTTTTTTAGATAGCACATTAATTAGTAAAATATTAGAAGAAGTAAATAGTGATATGTTTTATAATGATGCTAATAAAAAGATTTATTTAGCTATTAAAAAAATGTATGAACAAAATATTGCACTTGATGTTACTACTGTTGCTGAAGAATTAGATAAAAGTAAAAATTTAAGTGCCATCGGAGGAATTGAATATTTAACGGAAGTTATTGATTCTGTAGTTAGTGCTTCTAACCTTGATTACTATATAAACATTATTAAAGAAAAGGCTATTATAAGAAAATTAATAAATACAGCAACTGATATTATAACTGATTCATACAATGAAGAAGATAATATAACTTCTTTATTAGATAATGCTGAAAAAAGTATTTTAGATGTTATTAGATCTAGAACAACGTCTGAGTTTATACCAATAACAGATGTATTAAAAAATGCTCAATCACAATTGGAGTTTTTAGCTCAGAATAAGTCGGTAATCTCTGGCTTGGAAACTGGCTTTTATGATTTAGATAAAGCAACAAGTGGGTTACATGAAGGTGAAATGATAGTAATTGCTGCAAGACCTGGTATGGGAAAAACAGCATTTGCTTTGAATATAGCAACACATGCTGCTAAAACGACAAAAAAAGCAATTGCAATTTTTAATTTAGAAATGTCTGCTGAGCAGTTAGTTAATAGAATGATTAGTGCAGTTGGAGGTATAGAAGGAAGAAAACTTCAAAATGGACAAATGTCTCAAAACGATTGGAAGAAATATAATGAAGCTATGAGTCAACTAGCAAACACAAAAATTTATATAGATGATAATGCTGGTATTACTTCCAATGATATTAGAGCTAAATGCCGTAGACTTGCATCTAAGCCTGAAGGTTTAGGATTAATTATTATTGACTATTTACAGTTGTTAACTTTAGGAGGAAAACGTCCTGATTCAAGACAGCAAGAAGTCTCTGATATATCAAGATCTATCAAGACTATGGCAATGGAATTAAAAGTTCCGGTAATAGCATTAGCACAATTATCTCGTAATGCTGAAAAACGTGAAAATAATGAACCGATGTTAGCAGATTTGCGTGAGTCAGGATCTATTGAACAAGATGCAGATATTGTTATGTTTATTAATCGTAAAGATTATTATAAAGCTAAAACTGAATTGGGGAAAAATGAAAATGTTGAAACTGATATAATTATTGCCAAACATCGTAAGGGTGGAACTGGAAAATTTACAGTATTATTTGAACCTACTATGATGAATTTTAAAAATTATATGGTTATGGATAAAGAAGGAGAGTAATAATGCGAAAGAATAGAATTATTGCTGGTGTGATAACAATTTTTATTGGGGTTATTGTTTTTTTTATTGGTTTTTTAGATAATTCTTTTAACAAAGATATTAAAGAAGTATATCAAATATATTTAGATGGGGAAAAAATTGGGGTTATTAGTGATGATAAAGAGTTGTATGCATTAATAAATGAAGAACAAAAAAATATAAGGGAACAATATAATGTTTCTCAAGTTTATCCACCTAAGGGATTTTCTATTTCTAAATATATAACATATGATAAGGAAATTACTACTGCAGAAGATATTTATAATATTATAAAAGAAGAGAAGGATTTTACTATTAAAGGTTATACAATTACTGTTAGTTCAGAGGAAACTGAGGAAGAAGACGCAAAAATATTATTTAGGGTAAATGTATTAGATAAAAGTGTTTTTGAAGATGCAGTTAAAAAAGTAATTAAGTCATTTATATCTGAGGAACAATATAATAATTATGTAAATAATGTTCAGTTAGATATCAATGAAACTGGCGAAAAGATTTTAAATGTATATTTTGACGAAAACATATCAATTAAAGAAACTTATATAAGTACTCAAGAAAAAATATTTAATGATGCAGATGAGTTAAGTAAATATTTATTATTTGGTGAAAATAATACTGAAAAAAAATATACAGTAAAAGCGGGAGATACAATTTCTAGTATAGCGTATGATAATGAATTAAATGTTTCTGAATTTTTAGTTGCAAATTCAGAATATAAAAGTGAAAATGATTTATTAGCAATTGGTGATAAAGTAGTTATATCATTAATTAATCCAATGTTAACATTGGTTTATGATAAATATACTGTTGAGGATGTTACTGAAAAGCATAGTACAATTACAAAGTACGATTATACAAAGCCATCTTCTTATAGATTAGTTCAAACAAAAGGCGTAGATGGAATTACAAGAGTAGCAAGTACTGTGCAAGTAATAAATGGTGATGTTTCACAAGGTTCTGTAATTGATCAAGCTAATACTTATGTTATTAGAGAGAAAGTTGATGAAGTAATAATAAAAGGAGCAAAAAATACTGGAATATATGTTGATGATGGGACTGAATGGGCATGGCCTACAAATCGTCCATATATTATTACATCAAGATTTGGTACACGTTATTTATTTGATCGTACTTCACATGATGGATTAGATATTTCTGGTACTGGATATGGGTCACCAATATATGCAATCCAAGCAGGTGTAGTTATGAGTGCTAGATATGGTGGTTGGGCAGGAAATTCTGCTGGTTTAAATATTATTATTCAACATTCAAATGGATTATGGTCTCTTTATGCTCACTTATCACAAGTTTATGTTTCAGTTGGTCAACAGGTTTCTCGGGCTCAAAAAATAGGTGCAATGGGTAATAGTGGTCTTGTTACTGGAACTCATCTTCATATTGGAATATTTACTGGCAAACCATATAATGGCGGTAAAGCAATAGATCCGGAGCTAATTTTAAAATCATGAAAGTAAGTGTCTTAGCAAGCGGTTCTAAAGGAAACGTAACTTATGTTGAAACTAGTAATCATAAAATTTTGCTAGATTTAGGTACTAACGTAAAGTATATAAAAGAAAAGTTATTAGAGTTAGAGATTTTAATTGATGATATTGATATTATTTTAATTTCTCATATTCATAATGATCATATTAATGCATTAACAAAATTTATAAATAAATATAGACCAAAAGTGTATATGACTAATAAAATGATAGAGGAATTAGGAAGTAATCATCCAATAAGAAATTATAGTAATTTAATATTATTTGAAGACGATATATATTTAGATAAGTTGAAGATAGTAGTGATTAAAACTTCACATGATACAAAGGATTCTAAAGGATATATTCTTAAAGAAGATAATAAATCGATAGTTTATTTAACGGATACTGGTTATTTAAACCAAAAATATTTCTCTAAACTAAAAAATTGCAGTGTATATTTATTTGAAAGCAATCATGATGTAGAAATGCTTATTAATGGCAAATATCCACAATGGTTAAAAGATAGAGTAATAGGTCCTTATGGCCATTTATCTAACAGGGATGCTTCTATTTATTTAGCAAGATTAATTGGAAATAATACTAAAAAAATAATTTTAATGCATTTATCTGAACATAATAATACTAGTAAATTAGCTTTAGAAACTATATATAGCATATTTGAAGAATACAATGTAAATTTCGATAATATTTCTTGTGCTATGCAAAATGACAAAACTGAGGTAATTGAAGTATGATAAAAATATTATGCGTTGGAAAAATTAAAGAAAAATATTTAATTGATATGATTAGTGATTATGAAAAAAGAATTAGCAAATATCATAAAATTCAAATAATAGAGGTAAAAGATAATAATATAGATAGCGAAGCAGTTGAATTAGAAAAACATTTATTAAATAATGACTATAAAATTGCATTAGCAATAGAAGGAAATAAATTAGATTCGATAAATTTTGCTAAAAAAATTAATAATATATTTAATTATTATTCAAATATTACATTTATAATTGGTGGTTCATCGGGAATATCAGAAAAAATAAAAGAAAAAGTTAATTATAAAATGTCATTTTCTGATTTTACTTTTCCACATGGTTTATTTAGAGCAATATTGCTTGAACAAATATATAGAGCATTTAAAATTAATAACAATGAAACTTATCATAATGAATATTAGTCAATGATGTGAAACAAAAAAATACGTAAAATAGCTTAGTTTAAAAACTGAGTTATTTTTATATG
>CALWAK010000011.1 GCA_944373095.1 uncultured Bacilli bacterium | reverse complement strand
GTAACAGTCGAAACCACCATATAGTTATCCTGTTACTAATAAAATGGTTGTTAAATAGAAGAAGTCAAAAGAAAAGTTATAGAAATAAAGGTTTTACAACTAAGATTAAATTCTTTGATTTACCACAACCAAGAATCAAAGTAAACATCTATGCTAATTGAGAAATAAATACTATATTGTGAGGAGCCGAATGCAGTAACTCTGCACGTTCGGTTCTGTGAGGGTTGCATAGAGTAATCTGTGCTTCTACTCGATTATCGAGGAGATCAACTTAATATAGTTAGTTGGTCTTTTTTAATTTTTGCTAATAATATAAGTACTAAATTTAAAATAATTAACATTATTATAACCATTATAATTTGTCTACCTAATATAACTTCTTTATTATTAATCGTAAGATGGATACCAAAAGTATCATATAAAATATAATGAATATTATATGGATAATTACTTAATATTTTAGTTGTTATTGTATTAGTTTTTATATTTCTTAAAATACTAGTTGTTTGACATAGTGGAAAATAAAAGAAGATATTACGAATTACTTTTGGATAATACCCAATTGGAATATATACACCAGTAAAAAATCCTATAATTACCCCATATAGTGTTTGAAAAGTAGCAAAAGAATTAAAATTAGTAATACCTAAAGCAATAATTAAGATAAGTAAACTAGCAATTATATTAGATAATAATATAGTAATTAATGAATTAATATTAATAATTATTGAAGAATAGTCATTATAATAATAAATAAAAAATATTTCAATACTTATATAAGCTATAATAGTTATTATTGTAGAAACTATTAAAGCTGCAATAAAATATGAATAAATTATTTTAAGATATGAGATAGGTGATACTAAAAAATCTTTAATAGTACCAGTATAATTATCTCGAACAAATATAAAGATAATAGATAATACACTTGTTGCTCCAATTACTATTAATAAACCAGAAGTCATTAATCTATCGACAAATAAATTAGTATAATTACTAATAAATCCATATTCATTAACTGCTTTTATAGTAAAATCACGGATAAATAAAAAGTATAAAGATATTATAACCAAAGATGATAAAAAACTTAAAATTATGTTACTTGGACTTTTTAAAAATATTTTTAAATGTCTATATACAAGAGTTTTCATTCTGTACTAATTTTAAGAATATTTCTTCTAAATTACTATTTTTTAAAGAAAAAGTATTTATTTTATTAAAGTCCAATTTATTTAAATAATTTATTGCAGTACTAACGGAATTTATTTCTTTTTTTAAAGTGCTATTTTGCATATTAATTTCTAAGTGTTTATTACTATACTTAGTAATTAAATCTTTATATGTTCCATTAAAAACTATTTTACCTTTATTTAATATACATAAATTAGTAGCAAGTGATGCTTCATCGATATAATGGGAAGAATAAAATATAGTTAAGTTTTTCTCTTTATTTAATTTTAAAAGATAGTCCCATACTTTTTTTCGTGCTTCAATATCTAGAGCAGTAGTTGGTTCATCCATGATAATAATTTCGGGATTAGTTAATAAAGCTTTAGCAATCATAGCAATTCTTTTTTGTCCACCTGAACAATATTTATATTTATTATGTAAATAAGAAGTCATATTTAAATCATTAGCAAGTTCTAATATTTTATTATCTAAATAATCTTTTTTTAAGTTATATAATTTACCTCTAATTATCATATTTTCATAAATAGTTAATTCATTATCAAAAGTATTTTCTTGAAATACAACACCAATTTTATCTTTTTTTAATTTACTATTATACATTAATATATTTCCAGAAGTAGGTAGAAGTATTTCTATAATTATATTTAATAAAGTGCTTTTACCTGAACCGTTTAATCCTAAAAAAGCAAATATACTTCCTTTAGGTATATTAAATGAAATATCTTTAAATATTAACTTATTTTTAAATACTTTTTTAATATCTACTAAATTGATTATAGATTGCAATCTAATCACCTAATTAAATATATTAAATATTTAGAAAAAAGTTTATTAATTATATATAATAATTAATAGAGGGTATATAAAGTTATAGTTTATAATACACCTTTTATAAAAAGGAGACTTATGTGTACATGTATTAATTTTAAAACAAATGATTATTATTTTGGGAGAAATTTAGATTTAGATTATAACTTTAATGAAAAAGTAGTAATAACTCCCAGAAATTATCAGTTAAAAAATAACTTATTAGTTAAATATGCAATTATAGGAATGGCTACTGTTGTTGATGATTATCCCTTATATGCTGATGCTGTAAATGAATATGGTTTAGCAATGGCTGGATTACATTTCCCTCATAATGCTTATTATAATAATTATGATGCTAAAAAGACAAATGTTACATCATATGAATTAATACCATTTATTTTAGGTAATTTTAAAAGTATTAAGGAATTAAAAGACATTTTATATACATTAAATATAACTAATGAGTCTTTTAACGATAAATTACCAGTTGCAGATTTACACTGGATGATTAGTGATGGTGATAATTGTATTGTTATTGAACAAGTAAAATCAGGATTAAAGGTTTATATTAATAAAGTAGGTGTTCTAACAAATAATCCTGAATTTCCATATCATTTAACAAATTTAAATAATTATATAAATTTAAGTCCTAAAAATAAAGAAAATACCTTTTCTAATAAAATAAATTTATATAATTATGGAGAAGGGATGGGTGCATTAGGACTTCCTGGTGATAATAGCCCTTCATCTAGATTTGTAAGAGCAGCTTTTAATAAATTGAATTCTGTTTGTAATAGCGATGAAGAATCTTCAGTTAATCAGTTTTTTCATATCTTAGATTCTGTTTTAATGACTAAAGGTAGTGTTATTACCGAAAATGATAGATATGATATTACAATATATTCTTCATGTATGAATATATCTAAAGGTATTTATTATTATAAAACTTATAATAATAGTAGGATAAATGCGATTAGATTAAGTGAAAATACTATTAATAATAAAAGATTAACAATTTATGATTTAGTTGATAAAGAAAGGTTTAATTATATTTAAATCTTTTTTTATATAAATATATTATATTTATGTTACAATAAAAAAGATGCACGATTATATGGCATTACATTAGTAATAATAGAAGGGATATATGATGAATGAAATAAAATGTCCAAAATGTGGTACAGTGTTTCAGATAAGTGAAACAGATTATGAATCAATTGTAAAACAAGTAAGGGATAAAGAATTTTTAAAAGAAATATCATTAAAAGATGAACAACATAAATTAGATAGAGAAAGTGCGATTAAATTAACAGAAAGTAAAGTAAAAGAAGAATTAAATAAAGTATTAAGTAAAAAAGATATTGAAATTACAGAACTTAAAAGTGAGTTAAAAAGTAGAGAAGAGCAAACTAAAAATAAGGTAGAAAACGAATATTTATCTTTAATAAGTAAGAAAGACTTAGAAATTAGTGAGTTAAAGAAAAAATTAGAATTACAAGATTCTAATAATCAATTAAGTTTACAAAAAGCAATAAGTGAAAAAGATAAAAGAATTGATTCTTTAAATAATGAATTAAATATAAAAAATAAAGAATTTGATTTAAAAGAAAAATCTTTAAAGGAAAATTATGAGATTAAATTAAGAGATAAAGATGAACAAATTGCATATTATAAAGATTTTAAAGCTAGACGATCTACTAAAATGATTGGCGAATCCTTAGAAGAACATTGTAGTATAATGTTTAATAGATTAAGACCATTGTTTAAAAATGCTTACTTTGAAAAAGATAATGATGCTAAGACGGGATCTAAAGGAGATTTTATCTTTAGAGATTATGATGATGATAAAAATGAAATTGTCTCTATTATGTTTGAAATGAAAAATGAAGCCGATACTACTTCTACTAAACATAAAAATGAAGATTTCTTTAAAGAACTTGATAAAGATAGAAGAGAGAAAAATTGTGAATATGCCGTTTTAGTATCTTTATTAGAAATAGATAATGATTATTATAATGATGGTATTGTTGATGTATCTCATTATTATGATAAAATGTATGTTATTAGACCCCAATTTTTTATACCTTTAATAACTTTAATTAGAAATTTAGCTTTAAAATCATTAAATTATAAAAAAGAATTAGAAGTAGTTAAAAATCAAAATATCGATATTACACATTTTGAAGAAAAACTTATGGCTTTTAAAGAGGGCTTTGGTAGAAATTATCGTTTAGCAAGTGAAAGATTTAGTAAAGCTATCGAAGAAATTGATAAATCTATCGATCATTTACAAAAGATTAAAGAACATTTATTAAAAACGGATGATAATTTAAGATTAGCTAATAAAAAAGTAGATGATTTATCTATTAAAGGATTAACATATAATAATCCTACTATGAGTGAAATGTTTAAAGAGTTAAAAGATAATGAAAATATACCTAATGAAGATTAAATATAAAGAGGTTTTATGGAAAAATATATAATTGATAAAGAAATGTTAGAAAGCTTTTTAGAACAATTAGAACAGATAGAAAAAAAATATGGAATTATGTCAATTAAAAATGTCGGCATTTATTATATGGCTTTACATTTTATAAATTATGATGAAGAATTCTTAAAAAGTATTTATGAATTAGCTTCAAAATTAAAAAAAGATGATTTAGCAAATAAGGTATATCGAATTACTCAAGTAAAAATAATAGAAAATATTAAAACAGCAATAAAAAATGGATCTATCGATGAGTATTTAGCTAGCTTTGATATGTTTACAAAATGTGATTTAAAAGTATCTATTGATTTAATATTTTCTAAGTTTTACAAAGATACTCAAAATTTACTACCATTACTTAACGCTTCTATTGATAATGATTTAAGTAAAGAAAGAAGTAGAAAAAAGTAAATTTATTTTTATTTATTAAATTTTAAATAAGTAGTATAATAAACTGCAAGTTAAGGAAAAATATTATGGAAAAAAATAAAGTTAGTATTGAAGATTATAGAAAATTTATGCAAGAAATTGAGAAAATTGAGAGAAAATATGGGATAATTTCAGTAACTAATGAAAATATTTATACTATTATTAGTATATTTACAAATTGTGATGAAGAATTTTTAAGTGGTGTTTATGCATTGGCTTTAGAAGAAAAAAGGTCCACTTTTGCAAATAAACTTTATAAAATAATTCAATTAAAAAGGTTTGTAGAGCTTTATAATGCTTTTAATGATAAAACTATTGATAGTTATTTAAAAAAATTAGATTTAAAATCAAAGTCAAATTTAATGACTTTTGTTTTATCAAATTTTTATTTAACGGAAGATAAAAAGAAAATTATCTCATTACTTAGCGAATCGATAAAAAAAGATATAGAATCAGATTCCTTGAGTGAGAAACTTAATAATGTAACTGGATGGATGGATGATAGTGATTTAGAGGCATTTATTCCTGAAGATATTATCATTAGAAGAAGAGGCTAAAAATCTTTGGTTACTTATTAAATTTCATGTAAATTATATAACATTTTACAATATACTTAGAAGCAGGAGATTAGTTATGATAAAAATTGAAAAAACTATTTTTGGCGGTAATTGTGCTGTTTTTAGAAATGATCAAATTAATAATAATAATTGTGGTGTAATTTTACCAAATGGCAATATTGTGCTAAAAGAAATGTTTGATGATATTATGTACTCAGTTGGTGATTGGGCAATTGTATCTGTTCGTTTTAGTAAATATATGCATTCAGATCTTATCTATTATGGAATTATTGATAAAAATATGCATATAGTTATCGACCCTTTATCTAAAGAATATTTTGGATATGAAGGATACTTAGAGATTGAAGAATACCTAAGAAATTTATATGAAGAAAAATATGCTATGAATTTTAAAATTAAAAAAAGATTAGTTAAAGCATTAAATAATATTAAGCGGTAATTTAAATTTATATTATAAAAATATCTTATCTACAATATATTTGAAATAGGCAAGTATAATAAATTTTGTATTCTTTAGTTATATCAATAAAAATTTATATAGAATGCTTTAATTTTACAAATAGTTATATTATTATGTAGAAAATAAAAATAGAAGATAATTATCTATTAGAAAATTTTATGATAAATTATGTAAAAGAATATTAATAATAATATAGAAATATTGCAAATTTATTAAAAAATGGTATAATAATTTTAGAAATGGGTGAAGTTATTATGAGAAATAATATTGATTTTAATTTAATTTATAGTTACCGTGTAAAAGATATCATCATGTTTTTACTAAAAATTTCTTCTACAGATCTGAATGAAGATATGATGAGTAAGTTTGTTAATTATGATGAAGAGTTTTTTGCTCAAGCTTTAGATTATACATTTAAATTTTTTCCAGTTAATTTTAATAAAAAACGTGAACTTGCTGAAAAAATTAATAATATCATGTCTTTTAGAAAAAGAGAATTGATTAAAAAATTTGAAGATTCAATACATAATGCGACATATGAACAATTTTTATCAGGTATGTCATGGGTTTCAAAATCTGGGCTTACAGTTGATATTGAATTGAATGCAGCTTTTAATAATCGAGAATTAACTGATATTGAAAAAAAGATGATTTCAATATTAAATGAGTCAATTGATAAAGATATTAAATCTATAGCTTTAAGTGAAGGTTTTGATAGTGTAGATGCTTGGAAGGAAAATAATGCTAGAAAATATGCAAATATGTCTGAAAGAAGCATTAATGTATTTCCACAGGACCCAGACCAACACAAAGCAAGATAAATTAATAAATAATTTAAATTAGTAAGTAGTAATACTTACTTTTTATTATGTTTAAACCAAAAATTACCATACTAATATTAGATATTTATATATTAAGATAATGATGGTGATTTTATGGAACTAAGTGAAAAATTAAAGATACTAAGTGATGCTGCTAAGTATGATGCTTCTTGTTCATCAAGTTGTTCTAATAGAAAAAATAATAATGGCATAGGTAATACTTCAATATCTGGTATATGCCACTCTTATTCTAATGATGGTAGATGTATATCTTTATTAAAGATATTAATGACTAATATATGTATATATGATTGTAAATATTGTTTAAACAGGCGAAGTAATAACATAAAAAGAGCTATATTTACGCCGGAAGAAGTATGTTATTTAACAATAAATTTTTATAAAAGAAATTATATAGAGGGTTTATTTTTAAGTTCTGGGGTTATTAAAAATCCTGATTACACAATGGAATTATTAATTAAAACAATTAGTTTATTAAGAAATAAATATAATTTTCATGGATATATTCATGCTAAAGCAATACCTAATGCTAATCCTAATCTTTTAAAACAATTAGGTAAATTAGTAGATAGATTAAGTACTAATATAGAACTCCCTACAGATACTTCTTTAAAGTTATTAGCCCCTAATAAAAATTCTAATAATATATATAAGACGATGAATACTATTAAAGAAGAAAAAAGTAAATATTTTGCTCCAGCTGGTCAAAGTACGCAAATGATTATTGGAGCAACAACTGATTCTGATAAAACTATTTTAAATAAGAGTTCTAATTTATATAAAGATTATAAATTAAAAAGAGTATTTTATTCAGCCTATATCCCAATTAATAAAGATAAACTACTACCGGTAATTAATACAGTTCCATTAAAAAGAGAACATCGTTTATATCAAGCAGATTTTTTAATGCGTTTTTATAACTTTAAAGTTGATGATATTATTGGTAATAATTCTAATTTAGACTTATTAATTGATCCTAAAGCTAATTATGCTCTTAATAATATGCATTTATTTCCTATAGAAATTAATAAAGCTAGTTATTATGATTTATTAAAAGTACCTGGAATTGGTCCTAAAAGTGCTAAAAGAATCATTAGTAGTCGAAAAATATTTCCTTTAGAATTTAATGATTTAAAAAAATTAGGAGTAGTTATGAAAAGAGCAAGTTATTTTATTACTTGTAATGGTAAATATTATTTAGATACTAATATGTTTAAAGAAAAAATAATTAAGAAAAACTTAATACTAGGAGAAACTAGTAATAATACTAGTAACTATATACAGTTAGGATTATTTGATGAATAGAGTATTTTTATATGATGGAACATTTCCTAATTTATTAAGTTTAATTAAATATTTAATAGATAATAAGATTAAACCAGATAATATATGTAAAGAAGATTATACTAATATTTGTTTATTTGATGAACTTATAAATTTAAAAATAAAAAATAAGTATGTATCTTTAAATAAAGAAGTTTTAAATATTGTATATAAAGTATTTTTATCAAATGATTTAAATAAAGAATTAATTATCTATTATTTTATTTTAAATTGTTATAAGTATAAAGATATATTATTAAGAAGAAATTTAAAATGTGTAGTTAAAGCTTTAGATATTAGTAAATATGTTAGTAGAGAAAATCATAAGTTTAAAGGATTTACTAGATTTAAAGATTATGGTACTTTTTTATATGCTGATATTAATCCTACTAATAATGTATTACCTTTATTAATGAATCACTTTAGTAAAAGATTACAAAACGAGTATTTTATTATTAAAGATGTTAATAGAAACTTACTAGGTATATATGATAAAAATAAATATTATTTAGTAGATGGTAATAATTATAAAGTAAATATAAGTAAAGAAAATGATAATATAACTGATTTATGGAAGATATTTTTTTCTAGTATTGCTATTAAAGAAAGAACCAATTTAAGAAATCAAATGAATTTAATGCCTAAAAAATATTGGCAGTATATTATAGAAATGAGTGATAAATATGAATAAAGTAGTTACTGGTAAAGAGTTTTATGATAAAGTTAATTATGCTCTTAATTTAATATGTAGTACCGTAGCTAAAACTCTAGGACCATTTGGTAAAAATATTGTAGTAGATGATGGTTTATTATCTCCTTTTGTTACTAATGATGGCGTAAGTATTGCTAAATATATTAATAGTGATGATCCCGTTATTAATAATATTTTATCTTTAATAAAAGAAGCTAGTATTAAAACTAATGATGTAGTAGGGGATGGAACCACGACTACTTTAGTATTACTAAAAGCTTTATATGAAAGTGGTATAAATTACTTAAATATGATGGGTATAAACGAGTTAAAAGATAAGATTAATAAGGAATTAGAACTTATTATTAACGAGTTAAATAACTTAGCTAGATATCCTAAAAAAGAAGACTATTTAAAGGTTGCTATTATTTCTAGTGGGGACTATGAAATAGGTAAATTCTTAAGTGAAATATATTTAAAATATCAAAGTAAGAATGCTATAAGTTTAAATGCAAGTACTTCTAATAAGACATATTATGTTGAAACTAAAGGATATGTATTTGAATCTATTTTAGCATCTTATTATTTTTTAGGTAATAATAATGAGTTAGTACTTAATAATCCTAGTATATTATTAGTAGATAATAATTTAGAAGATATTAATATATTAAGTAATATTATAAATTACATTATTGATAATAATAAAGATTTAATTATAATAGCAAATGATTATAAAGAAGAATTAGTTAATTATATATTAAATCTTAATTATGAAAATAATTTAAATATAATTTTATTAAAATCTCCAGAATATGGTAATAGAAAAATAGCTATCTTAAAAGATATAAGTATATTGTGTAATACTAAGATTTCTAGATTTACTAATTATATAGATAAATCTTTTTTAGGAAGTTGTCAAAATATAACTATAAATAATGAAGAAGTAATAATTAATAATACTTATAATAATTCTTTAAAAAGTTATGTTGATAATCTTATAAAATCAGTAGATAATGTTACTGATGAATTTGAATTAGCCTTTATAAATAAACGAATAAATAATTTTAATAATGGGCATTGTACTATTTATGTAGGCGGTACTACTTCTTTAGAAATTAAAGAAAAATTAATGCGTTTTGATGATACGTTATCTTCTTTAAATACTATAAATAATAAGGTATTAGTAGGAGGAGGAATATCACTTTTACAAGTAAGAGATAAATTGTTAGATAAAATTTTAATTTATTCTTCAGTTTTACTAGCACCTTTTAAACAAATATTTATTAATATGGGATTAAATCATGAAGATATATTAAAAAGCATAAAAGAATCTAATTATAAAAAAGTTTATAATGTTAGTACAAATATTTATGAAGATATAAATAATAGTTCGGTAATAGATACTTTAGATGTAGTAATTACAAAACTATGTAATGCAACTTCAATATGTTTATTATTACTTAGTGCTGATGGCATGGTAATTAGTGATAATAATGAAAATACTAATAATGAATTATAAAAAAATTATATCTATTTATATCATATTTAGTTTAAGAATTATGAAATAAGCGATAAAATTTATTAAAGACAGTTACTTAAAATGTATAGTAACTTTTTTAATTAATATTTTAAATATAGTTTATTACATGGTATACTTTACTTGGAGGTATATTATGGAAGAAAAAGATTTAGAAAATATGGTATTACAAACTGATGATAAAGTATCTGATAAAGTTAATTGGTCTAATGTATGGAGTAAAAAATATCCAGTACTTAGTACTTATAAAGATGTTGTTGATGTTGATAAATATAAAAAAGAACTAAGAAATATATTAGAAGAATTAAAAAAAGATTATAATTATACAGAATTAGATGCTGTATTAGTTTTAAAAGATATTTTGTATCATGAAATGAAGAGGTAATATGAGTATAGCAATAGTTTATTCAAGTATAACTGGTAATACAAAGTTAATTGCAGAAGCGATAAAAGATGCTTTAGAAAATTATAATATTGTTTATTTTGGTATGCCAATAGATAATATAATAGATGCTGACTTATACATTGTTGGATCATGGACCAATAAAGGTAACGCTAGTGACGAAATTATTAAATTTTTAAGTTCTCTTAAAAATAAAAAGATTATTTATTTTGGAACTGCTGGCTATAAAAAAGATGAAGCATATTATAATACTTTATTTAATAGAATTAAAGGTAATATTGATGAATCTAATAAGATTTTAGGTTATTTTTACTGTCAAGGTAAAATGCCAATGGCTGTTAGGGAAAGATATATTAGTTTATTAAAAGAAAATCCAGCTGATGCTAATTTAGAAGTGAGTTTAAAAAATTTTGATGAGGCATTAAGTCATCCTGATAAGAATGATATTCTAAATGTAAAAAAATGGGTAAAAGATATAATTAAATAAATATAGGAGTGTTTATATATAATGAAAAAGAAATTATTATTAATTGTAGGGGTTATAGTAGCTTTATTTATAGGCTTAGTAAGCTATTATGTAATAATTGATTTAAAACAAGAAGATATATTACTTAAGGAATTAGATGAAATTAATATGTTATCTAATGAATCTAATATAGATATAGATAAAATATATAATATGTTAGATAGAACTGTTACAAAAGATGATTATGCTAAAGTTGAAAGAGCATTTAAGAATTATTTAAAAGATAGCTTTGATAATATATTAAAAATATCTTCTATTTTAGAAGATGATAGATTAGTTAATATATTAACTGCACAAAATTATATAAATGATGGCAAAGATTTTATAAATACAAAAGAATATATAGAAAGTACTATTAATAATTTAAAAACTTATAAGGAAGAATATATTAATTATTTTACTGAAGAAAAAGTTATGTCTTATGTATATAAATATAATTTAGATAGTTATTATATTGATTTATATAAAAACGAATTTGTAGGGGATATTGAAGCACAAACTATTGATAAAACTGTAGAAAATTCAATAGACGAAGTATTAGATTTTTTAAATCTTTCCAATCAAGTTATAGATTTATTAAGATATAATCAAGATTCTTGGTATATCGAAGAAAATATGATAGTATTTAATGATGATAAGTTATCTAATGAATATGATAATTTAATAAATAGTATTTAAAAAAGGTAAATGACTTACCTTTTTTCTTTATAAGTAAATAGGGCAGAAGGACGATGTCCCGCACCGGATGTTGTAAAGTTTGTTTTTTCAACCTTGTTAGCTATAATACGTCTAAAAGCTGGGTCTAATAATTTTTTGTTTAATATTACTTCATATACTTGTTGTAGTTCTCCTAAAGTAAAATACTTAGGCATCATATTAAATACTATATCAGTATAGTTTATCTTATTTTTTAAACGTTCTATTCCTGATAAAATAACTATATCATGATCAAATGCTAAATACTTATTATCATAAGTTTTAAAACTATATCGATCAGTTGTCTTTTCTTTTAATTCTTTTTTTATACTAAAATTAATGTTTTCAACCCCATTTGTTAAAGATATTTCAACAATATCTTTTTTTGTTTCTATTAAAAGTACATCAAACCAACTAGCATTGGGATTTATTTTGTCTTTAATAGTTTTTTTATCAACTAAAGCCATATAAGCAGTAGAAACAACTCTTGTTCTTGGATCTCTAGATAAACTATCAAACGTATATAACTGTTCTAAATATAAATCAGTAATATTAGTTTCGTTTTTTAACACACGTCTAGCACATTCTTCCAATGTTTCATTTTTAGGGTTTAAAAATCCTCCTGGTAAGCACCACTTATCTTTAAATGGATAATTATCCCTTTTAACTAAAAGAATACTCATCATTTTTTTATTAGTTTTACGATAATTACTTTGTTCTTGATCAGATACACTAACTACTAATACATCGCTAGTCATAGATAATTGATCAAAAACTTTTATATTATAATCTTTTAAAAATTCTTCTTCTGTATTATAAGTTGTCATAAATACTCCTTTTACAATATATTATTTAATTCTTTACCTAAAAAATCAACTATTTCTTTTTTACTAAGTATTCTAGTTTCACCATTTACAAATAAATTATAATCATAGTATTTATCATTATAATAAAAACTTACAAAAACTTCATTATCTTTGCCGAATTTATTATTTTTATCTTTTCTAGCAAGTTTACCAGTAATACCTATACCTATATTTGAATGACTAAATTCTTTAATGCTTTTAGCCATTTCTCTTGCAGTTTCAATACTATATACTGAGAATTTATCTATTACTTCTTCAGAAACTCCCATTTTTATTTTAAATTCGTTACTATAGGTAACAGCACTAAATAAGATAACCTCACTAGCATCTTCAATATTAGTTATTTGACTAGCTATTTCTCCTCCTGTACATGATTCCATTGTGGCAATAGTTAATTCTTTTTCTTTTAATTTTCTAACAATTTCTTGATACATACTTCATTATCCTCTCTATATAAGTTATTTTTATTAATATAATCTAATACATTTTTAGGTACTAAATCTTCAATACTTTTGTTCAGTTTAATATTTTTACGAATTATTGTCGAAGATATACCTTCTAAATCTATTTTAACATATTCAATATTTTTTTTATTTAAAAATTTACCTTTTATTTTTTCATTATTTCTATTAACTACTATTATAGAAAAATCTAAAATAATATCAGAATTTTTCCAAGTATCTATATAATTTAAATTATCCATTCCACATATAAAATATATAGTATCTTGTTTATATTTATTTTTAAAATGTAATAAAGTTTGATAAGTATAAACCATAGTGTTCTTAATTTCATAGTCACTTACTAATATGTTTTTATTATTTCTAGTAGCAAGTTTAATCATTTTTAATCTTTTTTTAGCACTTATCATATTAGTTTTATATGAATATTTATTACCAGTAGGAACAAATATTACTTTATCTACATATCCATTACTTATTAAATAATTAGCTATTTTTAAATGCATATTGTGTATTGGATTAAAACTTCCGCCAAATATACCAATTTTCATAAACATCCTCCGTGTTATTAATATTATATTAATAACAAAGTAAAAAGTCAATATCATATTAATAATATGTTAATAACATGATTTTGACAAAGTTTATGTTTTATGCTATATTAAGTGAACTTGAGGGGGTTTTATGAAAAATATTTTAACAAAAGATATAGATATTCATCATGTTTTACAAAAAAGAATATATGAATTAACCTCTTGTTATTTTAATAATTATAACACTGATTTATATAATTTAAATAGTGAAGAGAAAAAAGTTTTAAACGCTGCTACAAATAAATTAAATTTATTATATATTCAATTAGGCAAATTATTAGATAAAAATGGGTTAAAAAAAATGGGAATTTATACTTTATATGATTTAAATATATATTTTAATGGTTTTATAATGGTTATTTATAATATTTATGATTATTTAAAAAAATGGTATTGTAATTATTATCATATAAATATAGATTATATCAATGTTAATATGGATACTGATATTTATAGTTTTTATTCTTCTTTAATTTTAAAGAAGAAAGAATACTATTATGAAATATTAACTAATGAAGTATTGAAATATCAAGATAATAAATGGTATATTTATCTAACACATGATTTTAGAAAATTAATAGATGAATATATAAATAATTATCAAATTATTGATAGTAATATTATAAAAAAATTTAATAAAAATATTATAGATTTAGTAAATTATTATAATAGAAATTATAAAGAAGATATTATAGATTTAAAAAGGTTAAAATTGTTACATATTATTTCAGAAGAAGATTATGGATATTTAGAAAATTATGCAGGATTATGGTCATATTATAAAGTACGTGAAGAGGTACTAAATAAAAGTATATTTTATAAATTAAATAAAAAAGTTAAGAGTCTTGTTCTTAAACAAACTATTTGTTAAAATATATTATGAGGCGAAGATAAATGAACTATTTTATTATTATGATAAGTATTACTATTTTAATAATTGATCAGTTAACTAAGAGCTTAGCTTGTATTTATTTGCCACTTAATAAAAGTAATGTGCTTATTAATAACTTTTTTAGTTTAACTTTAACTAATAATTATGGGGCAGCTTTTGGTATCTTTAAAAATAATATAGTATTTTTAGTATTAGTATCTTTAGTTATATTAATTGTTCTTTATAAATATATGCACTCTTTTAAAAGAAATAAACGAAATAATATAGCATTTGGCCTTCTTTTAGGTGGTATATTTGGAAATTTAATAGATAGAATTATAAAAGGGTATGTCATAGATTTTTTAGATTTTAAAATTTTTAATTATGATTTTCCAGTATTTAATTTTTCGGATGTAGCAATATTTTTAGGTATTGTATTACTTTGTTATGCTATAATAAAAAAGGAGGATAATTGTGGTAATAAGTGAAGAAAATAAAGATATAAGAATTGATAAATACTTAAGCAATGTAACTGATTATTCTCGCAATATAATTATAAATATGATAAATGATGAATATGTACTTGTTAATGATAAACCTGTTAAGCCTAGTTATAAGTTAAAAGTTAATGATAATATTAGTATTAAAGAGGGATATATAAAAGAAACTGATATTAAAAAAACGAAGATGGATTTAGATATTATTTATGAAGATAACGATATTATTATTATTAATAAACCAAGTGGGGTAGTAGTGCATCCTGGTAATGGTAATTATGATAATACTTTAGTAAATGGTTTAATGTATTATACTGATAATTTATCAGATAATAATGGGTTAGAACGAGTTGGGATAGTTCATAGAATAGATAAAGATACATCTGGGCTAATATTAGCTTGTAAGACAAATAAAGCTCACGAAATAATGGCTCTCCAATTTAAAGAACATACTATAAAAAGGGAGTATATCGCTCTTTTAGAAGGGGTACTTCCTCATGATAAAATTACCATTGATGCTCCAATTGGTAGAGATAAAAATAATAGGCAGAAAATGACTGTAACCGATAAAAATTCTAAAAGTGCTATTACCCATATGAAAGTTTTAAAAAGGTATAAAAATTATACTTTAGTAAAATGTAAATTAGAAACAGGAAGAATGCATCAAATTAGGGTTCATGCTAAATATATTGGTCATCCAGTTTATAATGACCCAGTTTACTCTAATAAAAGTGCTAGTAGTTTTGGACAATTTTTACATTCTTATAGTATGGAATTTAACCATCCTATTACTAATAAACATATGTATTTTGAATGTGAATTACCTAAATATTTTAAAGATTTTTTAGAAAAATTAGACGCCGAAAAAATTTACTAGAATATATGAAAATACATATATACTAAATAAATAATAGGGCATAGATAGTATAGAATATTTATGTTTTACTAATTTAATTTCTCTAATTATAAAAAATTCATTTAACATATATAAAAATGATGTTATTAAACTAATAAATAAATTTTTATAATAAAAATAAAAAATAAGAATACTAATTCCTAATATCATATTAGATATTATAAAATATAATGTATCATTATTTAATTTATTATTAATAAGTAAATTAATTAAATCAATATTAAATAAACTAAAACTAATAAACATAAATAGTATTGTGTAGTTCATATAGACTCCTTTACTAATTTTATGAATTATGTTGTAATATATGAAAGAGGATGTTTTATGAGTCAAATTTTAATGGATAATAAAGAAAAGATTGTAATGCGTTTAGTACATTATTTAATTACCAAAGAAAATTATACGCCAATAGTAGTTAATGGAGTAAAAAATGAAGTATGGTTAGAAAATAATGAAGGACCTTATAAAATTGTAAGAATCAATTCTAATTATATACATAATAAAGAACAATATCGTTTTGATATCTTTAAAATTAATAATATTGCTAAACAAATAAAGAAAAAAACATTATCTTTAAAAGTTAATGTCTTAAATATATTTTTAGATTTAAATGATGATATAAAAGTTGGTGAGGTTAAAAATATAGAATCAATTTCTATAAAGGATACTGATGAATTAGTAGATAATGAAATTATTAATAATGCTTTTCCAAGTATAAAAAATGAATTAATAGAAGATAATGATAATGTAGATTTATTACTTAATGTTACTAATGATATTAATGAAAAAACTGCTAGAGAAAATAAAATATATGAAGCAGTATTTAAACCTAAAAAAATTATTGTTACAAATCTTTTAATTACTTTATGTATTTTAGTTTATATAATCCAAATATTTAATCCTAAATTATTGTATTTAGGTGCTAATATAAGAGATTTTGTTAAAATGGGTGAATATTATCGTATTATAACTTGTGCATTTATTCATGCCGGCATTATCCATTTATTTTGTAATATGTATTCTTTATATATTATTGGTTCTCAACTAGAAACTTTTATAGGTAAAAAAAGATTTATATTTGTATATTTTATAAGTACGATAAGTGGTAGTTTATTATCATTAATATTTACAAGTGGTGCTAGTGTTGGAGCATCAGGTGCTATATTTGGTCTTTTAGGTTCATTACTATATTTTGGGTATCATTATCGTATTTATTTAGGCAGTGTTTTAAGAAATCAAATAGTTCCTATAATAATACTTAATTTATTATTAGGTTTTGTAATATCAGGTGTTGATAATGCAGCCCATATTGGCGGCTTAATAGGTGGCTATCTTGCAACAGTAAGTGTTGGTATAAAAAATAAGTCTAATAAGCAAGAAAAAATTAATGGTATTATAGTTTTAATTATATATATAATATTTTTAATATATATGGGAATAATCAAATAAAGTGTTAATAACAACACTTTTTTATTATATATTTAATTAGTTATGATATAATTAGAGTAGAATAGAGGTTATAATATGGATATAGAATTTTTAAAACAAAATGGTGTAGATACAGATAAAGCCTTAGAACTTTTTGGCGATATGGAAGTATATAATGAAACTTTCAAAGATTATTTAGAAGGTATAGAAGAAAAAAAAGCTAATTTAAAAAGAGCAAAAGATAATGCTAATTGGTCAGAATATGCAATATTTGCTCATTCTATTAAAAGTGATGCAAGATATTTAGGGTTTACGGATATTGCTGCTATATGTTTAAATCATGAGATGGCAGGTAAAGAATTTAATCAACATTTTATTGAAAAAGATTATCATAATATGATGGATGCTGTTGAACGCATGACTGATATTGTTAAAAGATATTTAAATGGTGAAAAAGCTGGAAATAATAATAATAATAATAATAATATTACTGAGGAATCTAAAGCTATAGAAATTAATAATGTTTCTAATGAACTAAGAGATGTTATAATTGTGGCAGATGATTCACCAATTGTAAGTAATTTTGCTAGTCGAGCATTAAATGGATTATATGAAGTAATAGTAGCAAAAGATGGTTCTGAATTAATCAACATTATTAATAGTAATAAGTATAATATTAAAGCTTTATTACTTGATCTTAATATGCCAAATGTTGGAGGATTTCAAGTTTTAGAATACTTAAAAAATAGTAATAATTATAAAAATGTCCCAGTATCAATAATAACTGGAGAAGATTCTAAAGATATGATTTATAAAGCATTTACTTATAATATTGTAGAAGTATTAGTAAAACCATTTAGTAAAGATGATTTAATAAGAGTTATAGATAAAACTATAAATTTTAGTAAGTAATATGAAAAAGATAATATTTTTATTAATAGTATTACTTACTCCTATTTTAGTTAAAGCCTTAGAATTTCCCAATGTTTATTCTAAGGCTTTAACACTATATGATTTAACAGATAATAAGTTTATTTATAATGTTAAATCAAATGAAAAAATGAGTATTGCTTCTTTAACTAAAATAGCTACTACTATTACTGCAATATTAAATATAAAAGATTTAAACGAAAAAGTAACTATTACTGATGAAATATTAAATACAGTAAGATGGGATGCATCTCGTGCTGGGTTAAAAAGTGGCGATGTTGTAACTTATGAAGATTTGTTATACGCTTCAATCTTACCATCTGGAGCCGATGCTACTAATGCGTTAGCAATATTATTATTTGGTAGTATTGATAATATGGTTGAGGCAATGAATGAATTAGCTAAGGATTTAGATATGAATAATACATCATTTGTTAATACTACTGGATTGGATGCAGAAGGACATTATAGCACAGCAAATGATATTATTAAATTATTAAAGTATTCTTTAGATAATGAATTATTTAAAAAAATATATACTACTAAAGAATATACATTAAGTAATGGTTTAGTTGTAAAATCTACTATTAATAAGTATCCCATAAAAGACAAAATCTCAGTTATTTTAGGAAGTAAAACTGGTTTTACTTTAGATGCAGGTTTATGCATGTCAGCGTTATTTAATATTAGTGGACATGATATTTTACTAGTTTCACTAAACGCTGATTATAATATTAATTTTGCTAATATAGAAGATACTATAAATATAATAAATTTTATGGATAATAATTATGATATACAAGAAATAGCAAGTAAAGAATATATAATTACTAATATAAATGTAATTGATAGTAATATAGATAATTATTCTATAAAATTAAGTGATTCTATTTATAAATTCTTACCTAATGATTATGATAGAAATTTAATTAATATTAATTATGATGGTTTAAATGAACTTAGTTATAAAAATAAAATTAATTCTAAAATAGGTACTATAAATTGTTATTATGATAATGAATTAATATATAGTGAAGATGTTTATTTAAAAGAAAATATAAAAATAGATATTGTAAAAATATTAATTAAATATTGGTATATAGTTATAATTGGCTTTATTTTCTTATTATTTTTCTTTAAACTAAAAATCAAGTATTAGTGTTAACTAATATTTTTTTAATATTAAAAATATTGTAAATATAGTATAATGGTAGTAGGTGATTATATGCGAATTTTAGTTAGTGCAGGTGGAACAGGGGGGCATATTTATCCATGTTTAGCAATTGTAGATAAATTTTTAGAACATGATAAGACTACTGAAGTGTTATATATTGGTACTCATAATAGAATGGAAAATGATATTGTTCCTAAAAGAAATATTAAATTTATTGGTATTGAAATATATGGGTTAAATAAAAATATAATTCATGATCTTAAAAATATTGATTTAATTAGAAAAGGAATAAAAAAGTGTAAAGAAATTATTAAAGAATTTAAACCTGATATTGTAATTGGAGTAGGAGGATATGTAACTTTTCCGGTTATACTAGCAGCTCATAAATTAAATATACCGATATTTATTCATGAACAAAATGCCATACCAGGAAAAACTAATAAATATTTAGGTAGATATGCTTCCTTAATTGGTGTATCATTTAAAGAAAGTATAAAATATTTTGATAGTAAAAAGACAATTTATTGTGGAAATCCAACCGGTGGTAATGCTTTAAAAAGTAATAGTATTTCTAAAGAAAGTTTAGGGTTTGATAAAAATAAACCTTTAGTAGTGATTGTTGCTGGTTCTCTAGGATCTGTTACAATAAATAATAGTATGCAAGCATTTTTAAAACAAGTTGATAATAAAAGTTATCAAGTTTTATATATTACTGGTAAAAACTATTACGAAGAATTTAATAAAATAAGTTATCCTAAAAATGTAAAAGTAGTGCCATATTTAGATAATTTATCTGGTCTATTAAAAAATACGGATTGTCTAGTAACAAGAGCAGGAGCATCGACAATAGCAGAAGTACTAGCACTTAGAGTACCTAGTATTTTTATACCAAGTCCATATGTTGCTAATAACCATCAATATTATAATGCATTGGATTTAAAAAATAAAAACGAAGCTTTAATGTTAGAAGAAAAAGATTTAACAGTTAATAAACTAACTGAATTAATAGATAAAGTATTTGATCCTAAAATAAATAAAATATTAAAAGAAAATTTAGCTAAGAATAGAATACTAGATAGTGGGGAAATCATATATCAAGCTATAAAAAAATATTAAATAAGGAATAAAGTAATTATGAAAAAAAAGAATAAAAAAAGAAAATTAAACTGGAAAAGAGTATTTAAAGTACTAATTATATTAATTATCATAATAGGTATTATTTATTATTTAATAAATTTAAGAATTAAAAGAATTATTATTAATGGTACTACAAATATAAAAGATGTTGAAATAATTGAAAAAGCTAATATAAAAGATTATCCTAATATAAAAGATATAAATTTAAATAACTTAGAAAATACTATTAAAAATATAGCATTAGTAAATGATGTTTCTTCTAAAATAAATATATGGGGACATTTAATAATAAATATTGATGAAGCAATGCCTTTATATTATGATTTAAATAATTATTTAGTATTAGATAATGGTAAAAGGATAGAAAATAATTATAGTTTTTTAGGACTTCCTACGTTAGTTAATGAAGTGCCTACAAAAATTGAAGAAGAATTTATATCTAAATTAAAAAAAGTAGATAAAAATATATTATTAAAAGTTAATGAAATAACTTATAGTCCTTCTATTTCTAAAGATAATATAGTAATAGATGATACTAGATTTATTTTTAATATGAATGATGGAAATATGGCTTATGTAAATACTCTTAATCTTGAAAAATTTAATAATTATGATAAAATACTTGATACGACGATTAATACGATGGGAAGTAAAACAAAAGGAGTATTTCATTTTGATACTGCTACTAATCGAATTACTTTTGCATCATTCGAATCATTAGAAGAAGAAATGGAAGTTGATGAAGATGGAAACAAAAATTAATTATGATAAAATATTACAAGAATTAATTAAAACTTTAGATTATACACCTAAAGTTCTTTTACATTCTTGTTGTGCTCCATGTTCTTCTGCAGTTATTTCATATCTTACTAAATATTTTGATTTAACAATTTATTATTATAATCCTAATATTGAACCTTATGAAGAATATTTAAAAAGAAAAGAAGAGGAAATAAGATTTATAAAAGAGTTTCCTAATATTAATAAATTAGATATTATTGATTGTGATTACGATAATGCATTATTTAAAGATATGGCAAAAGGGTTAGAAGATGCTCCTGAAGGAGGAGTAAGATGTCATAAGTGTTACTACATGCGTTTATTATCTACAGCTAATAAAGCAAAAGAATTAAGTTATGATTATTT
>CALWAK010000010.1 GCA_944373095.1 uncultured Bacilli bacterium | reverse complement strand
TTTTTTCATTTTCATTATTTTTATTCTTGTCTTATTTAAACTTTTACTAATTAATTGGACAATATGAAATTTATCAAAACCATCCTTGGAGAAAAAATATGATGCTCAAACATTGATCTTGGGACTTTGTCCCAAACCCTAATGTTTATTGCTTAGGGCTTCCAAAAAAGAATATAATCTTTTTTTGTATAGCATTACTTAAGTGCTCAGGTTACTCCTCAGTATTGCCTTATCCCCTCAAGTAACATTAATTATTGTATTAAAACTATAAAATAAGTCAATAGTATTACTAAGGGACATTTTTACTAATTATTAGCCACTTTACTATAACTTATTAAAGAGACATTTTCACTTATTATTGTTTTGTAAAAATAGAGACATTTTCACTCATTATTCACATAAAACAAAAAAATTTAAAAATAAATGTAGCTATTAGCCAAATTTTGGTGTATAATAAATTTATGAAAGATAGTTTCGCGATAGTATGATGAAGTTTAATAATTTTAAATTAAAGAAAAAATCTAATATTAAAGGAATATCTATCTTACATAATTTTAATAATATATGGTATATATTTTTAGTTGTTATGATGGCAGTAATGTACTAAGTAGTAAGATTTTTTATATTAAATTCTTTTATAATTTTATCTTTGTATTAAAACTATATATTTATTTGATTATACTTAATTACAACTTTTTATTCATAAAACTATTTAAAATCGACAAACCAATTCCTCAAAAAAGTCGTATGGAATGTTTTATTTAAATTTTTAGGTAATTTAATAGATATTAAATTTTTGATATTGTGGTTAATTTATAAAGAATTTAAAACTTAAAGTATAAAAAATAGTAAAGGGTGTATTTTAATGAATGATGAATTAACTAATAATGAATTAATTGTAAAAAAATATAAGTCTAAATATTTTTTAGTAGCTTGTATTTTATTAACTTTGATAATGGTAGTTTCTTTAAGTTATGCTTATTTCTTATTTACTGATAAGCAAACGAATACTAATATAGTTAAAAGCACTTGTTTGTCTTTTGAATTAAAAGATCAAAAAAATGATATTAATTTACAAAGTGCTTTTCCTATATTAGATGAAGAAGGTAAAAAACTAACTCCATTTACATTTACAGTTAAAAATACATGTGATGCTTATATGTCATATACAATTAACTTAGAAAGTTTAGCAGGTACTACATTATCTAATCAATATGTTAAAGTAATGCTAAATAATGAAGCAATAGTAAATTTAAGTACATTAGAGGATGCACCTTTGTATTATGAAGATTCTGTTGGATCTAAGATATTGGGCAAATATTCTCTAGGAACTGATGAAGAAGAAGAATTCACTTTACGTTTATGGATGAATGAAGATACTCCAGCTGTTCCAGAAGCGATGAGTAAAACTATGTTATCTAAAATAGTAGTTAATGCTACAATATCTAACTATGATCCTGTTACAGAAGGAATTAATACTTTACATGATGCCATTCTTGCAAATGAATATCAAGTTACTGATGTTCAAGTTGCTAAAGATAAAATAGCAGCTAAGCAAGAAGTTGATACAACAAAGACTGCTCCAATTATTGATTGGCAGAAGAATATAAGTTCTGCACCTGTAACAAATGTTGCATCTGCTACTTTACCTGCTAAATCTTTAATTGGAACAGAATTTGATGTAACAGAAAATGAAACAAAAGTAAGATTAGGTAAGAGTTATACGTTTAACTCTGAAACTGGTTATTATAATATTACTGATTACGATTACTATGATCCAACTACTGTTAATTATGGTGAAGCAGATTACTATTTTTGTGGTGGTGGGTATAGTATAGATGCAAAGGATAAAATTGCAACGTATTGGAATAATAACAATTGTACGTATATATATAAAATAACAAGTACATCAATTGATTCTAAAACAACTACCGCAACAAATTCAGTAACAAATACCCAATATGCGGTAACAAAATACTTATTTACTGGGTATAAGTTAGATCAAGTTGAGTTAGAAAGCGATAAATCTGATCGTGGGTTATACCAAGCGGAAGATGATTATGGTACAACATATTATTATCGTGGTAGCGTAAAAAATAATTATGTATATTTTGGTGGCTTTTATTGGCAAATAATAAGAATAAATGGTGATGGGTCAATAAGGATGATGTATGCTGGAAAAACACCAAATGCAAGTGGAAGTGCCACCTATATAAAGGGAGCTCCATTTAATAAATTAAGAGATAATCCAGCATATGTCGGATATATGTATGGTAATACCTTAAATACAAGTCTTGAACAAACTCAAGCAAACGAGGTTTCATCAAATGCTAAAACTGAATTAGAGGCATGGTATAAAACGAATATTGCAGATAAAGGACTTGGAGATTATGTGGCCGATTCGGGCTTCTGTAATGATCGTACATTATCAACTAGAAATAATAATGGTGATGGAGTAATTGCTCCAGCAACAAAAACAACATATTACGCAACATATGATAGGTATTACACAACAAAAACACCTACATATAAATGTGCAAATGCTGAAAATGATTTATTTACTACCTCAGCTGCGTCAGTAGGCAATAATTCAGCAACTTATCCAGTCGGATTAATTACAGTAGATGAATTAATGTATGCTGGAATAACAAATGGGTATATGAATCGTTTAACTTATGTATATCAAAACACCTATTATTGGACCATGTCGCCGAGCTATTTCAACGCTACTAACGCGAGCGCCCTTGAGTTCTATTTGAATCCGGCGGGGTTTGCCGGCCGCCACTGGGTTACGAACAGCCTTGGCTTGCGTCCAGTGATCAATCTGAAATCTGATACTCTGATAGAGTCAGGCGTGGGGACCGCTGCAAATCCATATGTAGTAGATACTAATTAAATGTGCAATTGTTTCAAAATGACTCTTCATTTTGAAACAGCCAAATTTTTCAAAAAAATATGTGCAAATAATGCAGGCTCTAGAATTTCTGGTGTGAAGTAGATTTCAAAAAAAATTTATGCTATTTTTAAAAAAACTAGAATTTTTAGTGTGAAGTTATACTAAAAAAACTTGAATTTCTGGTGTGAAGTAAAAGTGGTTAATGTGCCACTTTTTTATGTGCTAGTATTTATGTTATATTAATAATAATAAGAGGAAGTTGAGGTGTAGTTTGAAAGATTATTATTTATTAATTGGCTTAAATAGTAAGGAAATAAAAATATTAGATGTAAGACAAAATACTAAAGGTGTTATTGAAGTTGAAATTGGAAATAGAAAGAACAAAATTAGGTGCATTTATTGTAACAAATTTACAAGTTCAGTTCATGATAAACTAAAACCTGTAAGAAGTGTTTATTTAGATGCATGTGGCTCAAATGTTGATTTAATAATACATAAGAAACGATACCATTGTTATAATTGCAATAAAATTTTTACTGAGCCAATAAACATAAATACAAATAATGGTAGTATTTCTAATAAAGTTAAAATTAAAATTAGAAAGGATTTATTAAATTATAATTTATCAATGAATTATATAGTTAAAATAAATAGAGTATCAAAATATATAGTGGAAAAAGAATTGTTAGACATAGATTCTGGTATACCAAAATATATCAAAAATTTACCAGCAGTAATATCATTTGATGAATTTAAAGCTGATACAAAAGCTGGTAAATATGCATTTATTTTAAATGATCCAATACATAAAAAAGTATTAGATATTTTACCAGAACGAAAAAAAGAATGTCTAATACAATATTTTACATATTGCAAAAATAGACATTCTGTTAAGGCTGTAATATCAGATATGTATGAGCCTTATTTATTGGTCACGCAAATAATGTTTCCAAAAGCTATATATATTGCTGACCAATTTCATTATACAAGATATATAATGAAAGCGCTAGATAATATTAGAATAAGGCTACAAAAAACTTATGGTGAAAATAGTAATGAATACAAGATTTTAAAGAATAAAAAGAATATCGGTTTGTTAAGAAAATACGGAAAAGAAGTTGATTGGTGGGTAATAACAAAAAGGTATAAAAATGGCCATATGGTAGATGCATTACCAAGTGAAATTTTGGACAAAATATTAAAAATATCACCTGATTTATATAATGGCTATTATTTAAAAGAAGAATTTTTAGATATTATAAATCATAACAAAGATATAAATCCAGAAGAACAACTACAAAAATGGATAAGTAAATGCATTTTATATAATATTCCAGAATTTATAGAAGCTGCAGGAACTATATCAAGATGGAAAGAATATATAATAAACTCGTTTCTTGATGAAAGATATAATAACGGATTTACTGAAGGTATAAATAATAAAATAAAAGTAATAAAAAGGGTTAGTTTTGGTTATAAAAATTTTAAAATATTTAGAGCAAGAATTTTATATGTTTTTAATGGAAAGATTAGTGGAACAATTAAAAACAAAAATGACTTGAAATAATAAAAATATCAAAATTATTTTTTACTCCATTACCATTTTTTTTAGATATTAAAAATAAGCTAAAAAAAAGAAAAAAACGCATTTTAAAAATTTAAATTTAAAAAATGCGTTTTTTCTTAGATTCTATCGCAGAAAAATGAATTTTTACTTCACACCAGAAATTCTAGAACCATAATGCACATATTTTTTTGATGCTAAAATTAATTGTTGACAAATAATATTTTAAACTATAAAGTATAGATATATTGAGATGAGGAATTGGTGTGTCAAAAATAATAAATGAGTATTTAAGACTAAAAAGAATAGATAAGGAAAAAATGTATCTATTTAAAGTAGGAAAATTTTATATATTTATTGGTGAAGACGCAGATAATATAAATAATTATATGGTTTTAAAAAAAACAAAATTTACTAATGAATATGAAAAGTGTGGTTTTCCGATAGATAAAATAAATGATTATGAAAGAGTTTTTAAAAATTTAAAATTAAATATTGAAATAATTGATGAAATTAAGGAAAATAGTTTGCTTTCGCAAATTATAGATTTAGATATAGATAATATAAGTTTAGCTGATGCTAAAAGTATATTACAAGAATTAAAAAATTTTTATAAAAATTAATTAAGCTTTATATTGTTAAATATATAAAGTGGGATAATCTGCATATGCAAGTTTTTCTCTGTCGCCGAACAATTTCAACGCTACTAACACGAGCGCCAATGAGTTCAATTTGAATCCGGCGGGGTATGCCAACAACAACTGGGTTACGAACAGCAATGGCTTGCGTCCAGATTCCTACTACGATTAGTAATTACTAATGCACTGAGTATAAATGGTTAAGGCTGTTTATAAGAAGAAGTAATGAATATGTTTTACATATTTGTAATCGATTTCAGATTGGAAACAAGATTATTCCTTGGTGAAAACCTAAATATATAATGTAGATGTTATTAGACTATTTTTAAATATTTTGATAACTATTACTGCATTGGTGCAAAAACTATAATGGTTTTTGCTTTTTTAAAAAGAATGGTGGTTTAATTATGGAAGTTAAATTTAGATTATTATCTGAAACTGAAAAATTAATAGCGTACATGAATAGGATATTACCAAACTTACCAAAAAAAGAGGTTGTTTTAAAAAATAATATTGAAAAAAATCAATATGAGTTAATAGAAAATATTTTTGCATCAAATATTAATCATAAAAGTACAAGAATTAGGGAAAAAAATTTAAAGGATGTACTTATTAAACTGTCTATGTTTGATTTTTATGCTAGACAACTATATCATAAAAAATATATAAGTGAACATCAGTTAGATTGTATGACAAGACTTTTTCAGGAAATAAGAAAAATTACTTATGGATTGATAAGTAGTTTAAAAGAAGAGGAATAATTTTTTATGTTATATAGTAAATTATTAAGTGTTAGTAAAATTGAAAAAGTTTATCATAATGTTAGACTAAAAACTAAACATAAGGCTAAAATAGTAAACTTTGAATTATATTATATGACTAATATTATGAATATTTACAATATTTTAAAAAATAGAGAATATACGCATGGTGCATATAATATTTTTTTAATAAAAGAGCCAAAGTATAGGATTGTAATGAGTGAAAATATTTCTGATAAAATTGTAAATCATTTATTATCAGAAGAAATACTGTTACCAATAATTGAACCAAAATTACTTGATGTTAATGTAGCAACGAGAAAAGATAAAGGACTTAAAGCTGCTGATTATTATTTAAAAAAATATTTAAATAAGCTTAAAGATGGTAATAAAAATATATATGTATTAAAATGTGATATAAGTAAATATTTTTATAGTGTTGATCATGATATTTTAATAAATAAGTTAAAAAAAATAATTCCAAATGAAAATGTTATGGATATTCTAGAAAATATAATTAATACTACAAACAATTCTAATGTAAATAATAGAATAAATAGTTTAATTAATAATGAAATTAAGGTGTTAGAAAAAAGATTATATAATAAAGAAAATATCGAAAGAATTGAAGAATTAAAAAAAATACCTGATTATAAATATAATAAAGGGATTTCAATCGGTAATATGACTAGTCAAATATTTGCAATATTTTATTTAAATGATTTAGACCATTTTATTAAAGAAAAGTTAAGAATTAAATATTATATACGTTATATGGATGATTTTATTTTAATTCATAATGATAAAGAATATCTAAAATATTGTTTAGAAGAAATAAAAAAATTTTTAGAAAAGGAAAAATTAGTTTTAAATAATAAAACGCAAATATTTAATATTAAATGTGGTTTGAATTTTTTAGGATATAGGTATTTTCTTAAAGAAAAAAGATTAATTAAAGTAATGAATAAGAAAACTAAAAGTCGCATTATTAAACGATTAAAATGGTTAGAAAATCATGAAAGTAAAAAAGATAGAAAGTCTGTTCGTGCTAGTTATAAAGGCTATTTTATGAATTGTGAATGCAAAGCATTTTTATACAAAAATGAATGGTTACAGAAATTATAAGATGTATAAGTTTTTATGTAATACGTCTTTTTTTATACATTACATATTAATTTAGATTAATATTTTCGTTTTTCTTGGTAAATAGCGTATAATTTGGTATAATTTATTTGGTATTAAAGGTAGAAAAGAGATGTCTATGGATTTTTTAAAAAAGTATGGAATCGAAATTAGTAATAAAGAACTATTATTAGAGGCATTAACTCATACTAGTTATGCTAATGAGCATGATTGTATTTCTTATGAAAGATTAGAATTTTTAGGTGATGCTGTACTACAGTTAGTAACTAGTGAGTATTTATATGATAATTATAATTTAAATGAAGGATCTATGTCTAAAAAAAGAGCATCTTATGTTTGTGAAGAAGCATTGTATAAGTATGCTAAGGAAGTTGGGTATATACCTTATATACGTGTTGGACATGGACAATTAAATGATATAAACGAAACAATAATTGCGGATATATTTGAAGCAATATTAGGTTGTATTTATCTAGATAAAGGTTTTGATGTCGCCAAAAGTTATGTTTATAAAGTAATAATACCACATATTAAAAATAACGAAATATATTTAAGTGATTATAAAAGTGCCCTACAAGAATTAACTCAAATGGATAAAAAAACATTAGATTATGTAGTAGTTGATGAGCAAGGTCCAGCTCATGATAAAAAATTTGTAGTTGAGGTTAAGATAGATAATGTTATTTTTGGTAGAGGTATTGGTAAATCAAAAAAAGAGGCAGAGCAAAATGCTGCTAAAGATGCTTTTAAAAAACAAGCTAAGTAATTGGATGGTGGTTTTATGTATTTAAAAAGTATTAAAGCTAATGGATTTAAATCTTTTGCTTCAAAAATAGAATTAAATTTAGATAAAGGTATTACTTGTATAGTAGGCCCAAATGGTAGTGGGAAAAGTAATATTTTAGATGCAGTAAGATGGGTATTAGGAGAACAATCTGTTAAAAACTTACGTGGAACAGGTTCGATGAGTGATATTATTTTTGCTGGTTCTAAATCTCGTAGTTCAATGAATAGAGCAAGTGTATCATTAGTATTTGATAATTCTGATCATTATTTAAATAGTGATTTTAATGAAATTGAAGTAAAAAGAGTAGTTTATAAAACTGGGGAAAATGAATACTATATAAATAATGTTAAAGTAAGATTAAAAGATGTAACTGATTTATTTATTGATAGTGGTGCTTCTAAAGAATCTTATAATATAATTTCGCAAGGTTCAGTTGATGAAATAGTAAATTCTAAACCAGAAGCAAGAAGAGTAATATTTGAAGAAGCATCAGGTGTTTTAAAGTATAAAAAGCATAAAGAAGAATCTTTAAGAAAATTAGATAAAGCATTAGATAATTTAGAAAGAGTAGATTTACTTATTGATGAATTAGATACTACGTTAACGCCATTAAAAGAGCAAAGTATTAAAGCTAAAAAATATGTTGAATACAAAAAAGATTTAGAAAATATTGAAGTATCATTAATAGTATCAGAGATTAAAAATATTAATGAAGATTACACTAAGTTAAGAGCCCATGCAGATGAAGTAAAAAAGAATTTAGAAAGTATTAGTTTAACTACTAATAAAGATACTGCTAAATTAGAAAATTTAAAGTTAAGTAGTATTAAATTAGAAGAAGATATAAGTAAGAAAAATGATGAATTAATTAAATTAGAAAGAGAGTTATCTGATACAGCTGCTAAAAAGCAATTAATTAATGAAAGAAAAAAATATGAAGCTGATAATGATACTTTAAATAATAATGCTTTATTATTAAAGGAAGAATCTTTAAAGTTAGATAAAGATATTAAAGTTATTGAAGAAGATATTAAAGATAATAATATATTATTAAAAAGTTATAATGATAAGTATGAAAAAGTAGAAAATAATTTATTAAGTATTAGAAAAGATAAGATAACCTATAATAATGAATATAATTTAAAAAATAAAGAACTAATAGATACTAAAAATAAAATAGATATTATTAATGATAATATACTAAATGATACATTATTACCATTACCTGTTAAATCAATATTAAATAATCCGAGGTTAAAAGGAATTCATAGTACTATTGCTAAGATAATAGATGTTAATGAAACATACGTTAATGCAATTGATATAGTATTAGGTGCTAATAAAAATGTTATTATTGTTGATAGTGAAACATCAGCTAAGAACGCGATTAATTATTTAAAAGAAAATAAATTAGGTAGAGCTACATTTTTTCCCTTAAATATTATTAAGTCTAGATATATAGAAACTAATGTATTAAATGAATTAAAAAAAGTTAGTGGTTTTATTGGAATAGCAAGTGATTTGGTTACTTATGATGAGTTATATACTAATATAATTGAAAATCAATTAGGAAATACTATTGTAGTAGATAATATTGATACTTTAAATAATGTAGCTAAAAAGATAAATTATAAATATCGTATAGTAAGTTTAGATGGCGATTTATCGTTAACTGGAGGAGCACTTACTGGTGGTGTTAATAAGAATAATAAAAGTAGTTTAGATGATAAGTATAAATTAAGTAATTTACAAAAACTAAAAGCTACATTAGAATCAGAAATAAATATTATTGAAGATAAGTTAGGAAAAATAAACATTAATGAAGAAGAATTAACTATAAAATCTAATGAATATCAAAAAGAAATTATAAATTATAAAGAAATTATTAATAGAAAAAATATTACTTTAAATGAATTAAAAAATAATTATAAAAATATAATAGATGAGTATAATTCGATAGATAGTAAGTTAAATAATTCTTTAGATAAAGAATTAGAAAATCTTATGAATACTTATTATGAATTAAATACTAATAAAGAAATATTAGAAAAAGAAATTAATAAATTAAAACAAGATTTAAGTGATATTAAATTAGATATATCTACTTTAGAATTAGAAAATAAAAAAGTTATATCTACTTATAATAAATTGCAAAGTGAATTATCTGAAATTGAAATACGTCTTGGGAAGATGGATGTTAAATTAGATAATTATTTATTAACTTTAAATGAAGAATATAATATGACTTATGAAGGTGCGATTGGAATAGTAGATATTAATATTGATGTTGATACTAGTCGACTACAAGTAAGTAAGTTAAAGTCTTTAATTAAAGAGTTAGGCGAGGTAAATATTGGTTCAATAAGTGAATATGAAAGATTAAGTACTAGATATAATTTCTTAAATGAACAAAAAGAAGATATTAAAGTATCTATTGAATCTTTAAATAAAGCAATTAGTGAAATGGATACTATTATGGAATCTAAATTTATTGAAACTTTTAATAAAATAAATGAAGAATTTAAAGTAGTATTTAAAACTTTATTTAGGGGCGGTGAAGGACACTTAGAGTTAACTATACCTGATAATTTATTAGAAACAGGTGTTGATATTGTGGCTCAACCACCTGGTAAAAAGATTAATTCAACAGTTCAATTTTCAGGCGGTGAAAGAGCTTTAACTGCTATTGCTTTACTTTTTAGTATTTTAAATGTTAAAACCGTACCATTTGTAATTTTAGATGAAGTTGAAGCAGCACTTGATGAAGCTAATGTTGATGTCTTTGGGGAATACTTAGAAACTAAAAAAGATAAATCACAATTTATAATTATTACGCATAAGAAAAGAACAATGGAATATGCTGATGTATTATATGGAATTACTATGCAAGAAGAAGGAGTTTCAAAATTAGTAAGTGTTAAATTAGATGCTAATTAGTATTTACAAATGTTTACATAGCAAATCTGTATATTAAATGTAAATTTTATAGAAGAAGAGTATAATGTTTTTAGGTGATATAATGAATAATATAAAAGCTATCTTTTTAGATATAGATGGTACTATGACTAATCACTTAGAAATTATTAGTTCTTCTTTAATTAATATCTTAAATGAATTAAAAAGAAATAATATAAGAGTTATTATTACTACTGGACGTAACTTTATATATACTAAAAATTTTGTTGAAAAGATAGGTATAAAAGATATTATTATTAGTAATAATGGAGCTACTATTTATGATCTAGAACATAGTAAATTAATATTAAATAAGTATTTAGAAGATCAAGATTTAATAAAAATATATGACTATTGTAGTAAACATGATTGTAAATTAACTTTACATACTTTAGAAAATAATATTGAAGTATTAAATAAAGATGATATTGTAAAAAATGTAACTAGTGTTACTATTACTTCTAATAATTATGAAAGAATGCAAATTATGGAATCATTATTTTTAGATAAAATACCTAATGTTAAAATAGTTAATTCATCTAAAGCTTTAGTGGAAAAACATTTTAAAAAAGGGGATATTTATTTTCATGATGTAGCAGCTTTTAATGTATCAAAGGGAAATGGTATCTTAGAAGTTCAAGATTATTTAAATATAGAAAGTATTAATTCATTATGCGTAGGTGATTCTGATAATGATATATCAATGACCTATGTATGTGATTATTCTTATGCTATGGGAAATGCTACTAATTCTTTAAAAGAGTTATCAAGCGGTGTTCTTAAAAGTATTGAAGATGATGGCTTATATTTATTTTTAAAAGATTATATTGACAATTATATTAGTTTAAATTAGTATAAAGTAGCTAGGAGAACTTATGAAATTAGTTAATGATTTTTATGATTATCAAATTCTTGATATGTATGATGGTAAAAAAATAGAAAATTGGAATGGTATAATTTTAAGTAGACCTGATCCCCAAATAATATGGCCAAAACTAAATGATAAAAAATATCAAATTGATGCTACTTATAATAGAAGTAATAAAGGTGGCGGTGCTTGGGATATAAAGAATCATAGTATGCCAACATCTTGGCAAGTAAAGTATCATGATTTAACTTTTAATTTAAAATTAATGGGTTTTAAACATACTGGTTTATTTCCTGAACAAGCCTACAATTGGAATTTAATTATAGATAAAATAAAAGAGGCTAATAGAGAAGTTAAAGTATTAAATTTATTTGCTTATACTGGAGCAGCATCTGTTGCAGCATTATTGGCTGGAGCGAGTGTATGTCATGTTGATTCTTCTCGTGGCATGGTTGATTGGGCTAAAGAAAATGTTAAGTCATCTGGTTTAGAAGATAAACCTATTCGTTTTATTGTCGATGATTGTAAAAAATTTGTTGAAAGAGAAATAAGACGTGGTAATAAATACGATATTATTTTAATGGATCCACCTTCTTTTGGCAGAGGTGCTAATGGTCAAGTTTGGGATATTGAAAAGGATTTATATGAATTAGTCAGTCTATGTAGTAAAATATTATCGGATAAACCTATTATGTTTTTAATTAATTCTTATACTACTGGTTTATCGATGAATGTCTTAGAAAATATTCTAAAGATTTGTTTGCCTAAAGGTAATGTATCATCAGATGAACTAGGTATTCCTATGAAAAATTCTAATTTAGTATTACCATGTGGTATATTTGCTAGATGGGAAAGTTAAAATAGTTGTAGATAATTACAACTTTTTTTGATAATATAGGTAAGGTGTTTGAAATGGAAAAAATTATTATTATTAAATATGGAGAGTTAAGTACTAAAAAAGATAATATTAATTATTTTTTAAGTACATTAAAGAAAAATATAATTAATAGCTTAACTGGAATAAATTATGATATAACTTATGATAAATCTAGAATGTTTATTAGTACCGATAATTTTTTAGAATGTATTAATAGATTAAAAAAAGTATTTGGTATTCATAAGATTACTATTGGTTATAAAATAAGTAACGAATTTAGTGAGATAGAAAATAGTTCTTTAGAACTATTAAAAGATAAAGAATTTAAAACTTTTAAAGTTAATACTAAAAGAAGTAATAAAAAGTATCCAATTAATAGTATGGATATATCTAGAAAAATTGGGGCTTATCTTTTAAAAAATATTGAAAATATTAATGTAGATGTTCATAATCCTGATATTATTTTAAATGTAGAGATTAGAATTAATGATGCTTATCTTTATTTTGAAGATATTGAAGGTAGTGGTGGTTATCCTGTATCTGTGCAAGGGAAGGGCTTATTAATGTTAAGTGGGGGTATTGACTCACCAGTAGCAGGATACCTTGCAATGAAAAGAGGTATTAAAATAGAATGTGTTTATTTTGAAGCACCCCCTCATACTTCACTAGAAGCTAAAAATAAAGTTTTAGAATTAGCTCGTAAATTAGCTATTTATAACAATGAAGTTAAAGTTCATATAATAAATTTTACTGAAATTGAAGAAACTATATATAAAGAAATACCTAATAATTATTTAATTACTATTATGCGTCGAATGATGTATCGTATTAGTGAAATTTTATGTAAAAGAAATAATTGTAAAGTAATAATTAACGGGGAATCAATTGGTCAAGTTGCTAGTCAAACTTTAACTAGTATGAATGCGATAAATAGAGTAGTAGATATTCCTGTAATAAGACCAGTTGCTTGTTTTGATAAATTAGAAATAATTAATTTAGCTAATAAAATAGATACTTATAATACTAGTATTTTACCTTTTGAAGATTGTTGTACAATATTTGTTCCTAAACATCCAGTAATTAATCCAGATATTAATAAATGTGTAGAATATGAATCTTTAATAGATTATAAAAATATGATTTATAGAGCTATTAAAAATGAACAAGTAATTAAAATAAAACCTATTGAAGAAAATAAATATACTGATATTTTATAATACATAATATCAGTATTTTTTTACATAATATTACTAGGTGGTAATATGAGTAGAATAAGCAGTATGTATAAAACTAGAAATTTTATATATAAAGATGACAAAGAAAAGAAATATGCTGATGTATTTAATGAATATGGTTATAATTTTGAAACTTTTAATCGTAGTCAATATGACATGGATTCTTTTTTTATAAAACCTAGAAGTCTAACTAATAAAGATTTTATCAATAAAAAATAGCTAATAAGTTTTAACCTATTAGCTTTTAATTTTGTTTAACTTCCATTATAACTGGCAATACAATTGGTCTTCTACCGGTTAAATTATTAATAAATGGATGTAATTCTAAAATAATAGTATTTCTTAAATCAACATAATTATATGGATTATTATTTAAATAAGTAATAACTACATCAAATATTTTCTTTTCTATAGATTGAATTAACTCAGTATTTTCATTAACTAAAACAAATCCTCTTGTAGTAACATTAGGTTTAATTAATAATTTTTTAGTAACTGGATTAATATTTAAGATTGTAACTAATATACCGTCTTTACTCATTAATTTACGATCTTTTATAACTACTGAACTAACGTCACCAATTCTAGAACCATCAACATAAACATCCCCAGCTTGAATAGTTTGTCCCTTATGGATACCATCATTATCCATAATTAATGTATCACCATTACCTAAAATAAAGCAATTTTCTTTTTTTATACCACATAAGGTTGCAGTTTTAGCATGTTCTTTTAACATACGATATTCACCATGCATTGGCATAAAATATTCTGGATTTATCAATCTTAACATTAATTTTTGTTCTTCTTGTTTAGCATGACCAGATGTATGAATATCTGATAATTCTTGATTAGTAAATACTCTAACACCTTTTAAATAAAGTTTATTTATAACTTTATTTATACTAGATGCATTACCAGGTATTGCACTTGATGAAAATACTACTAAATCATCAGGTAATAAAGATATTTGTTTATGAGTTCCATTAGCAATTCTTGATAAGGCCGCTAGTGGTTCTCCTTGCGTACCAGTACATAAAATACATACTTCGTTATGTTTTAAATCTTTTGCTTGATTAGCATCGATAAATACTGATTTATCAGTTATTAAATTATTATTTAAAGCAATATTTACAGCATTTTCCATTGATCTACCAAAAGTAATAATTTTACGATTATTATGTTGACAAGATTCAATAATATGTTTTAAACGATAAATATTAGATGCAAATGTTGCAATAATAACACGCCCATTATGACTACTTATTATATCAGTTAATGCTTCATCAACAGCCGATTCGCTTTTAGAAAAGCCTTCGGATAAAGAATTTGTAGAATCAGACATTAATAATTTAACGCCTTCACTACCAATTTTAGCCATCTTATGTAAATTAGCCATTGGCCCAATTGGTGTTAAATCAAATTTAAAATCCCCAGTTTCAAAGATAGTACCATTAGGAGTGTGTAAACATACTGCATAACTATCTGGTATAGAATGTGTTGTACAAACAAATTCAATATTAAAGTATTTTGATTTAATAACATAATCTTCATTAATAACAACCATATCTTTATATGCTATATCACGGTCTTCTAGTTTTTTATTAATTAAATCAATAGCAATTTTAGGAGCATATATTTTAGGTATTTTAATATTTTGAATTAAAAATGAAATACCTCCAATATGATCTTCATGTCCATGGGTAATTATTAATCCTTTTATTTTATCTTCGTTTTCTTTTAGAAAAGATGTATCTTGAATAACATAATCTACACCAAGTAATTCTTCTTCTGGAAACATAACGCCAGCATCAATAATATATAATTCGCTTTTATGCATAAATGCATACATGTTTTTACCGACTTCTCCCAAGCCGCCAAGTGCAACAATAAGTGTTGCAGATTCATCATTTTTCATATATAACCTCACATATCTAAAGTAAAAACCGTAAATAAATTATAGCAAACTTATTTATTTTTGTCTAGTACTTGTGTTATACTATAAATGATAGGAGAACTAATATGAACAAAAAAGGTTTTACTTTAATTGAATTATTAGGAGTAATTGTAGTTATGGGAATTATTCTTACTATAACATCTGTTTCTGTTAATAAAATACTAAATCAATCAAGAGAGGCTAGGGCAAGAATCGAGGAGGATAATTTACGAGATTCAGCAGTATCTTATGTAAAAGGAGAAAAAATAATTTTAACAAGATGTACTCCTGGATATGAAGTTAGTAATGTTACAGATATTGGTGAGTGTCGAATGACTATTAAAGTATCAGATTTGACAGATAAAAATTACTTTGATGACAAATCAAACTCTTGTAATAGGGATGCTTCTATAGTTATATATCGTTATGTTGATCCTAATAGTGAGGTAGATGAATATCGAGCATTTGTTGCGGAAGGTACATGTGAATAATTAATTTACATGTTTTTTTAAGGAGGTTACTAATGGATTTATTTATTATTATATTATTATGTATACTAATAGTACTAATTTTAATACTTATTTTAATAAATAATAAAAACAAAAATTCTAACATAGATATAATAGCAAGTTTAGGAAAATTAGAAACAAGTATTACTAAAGATATAGGTGATTTTAAATATGAATTTGGTAAAAATTTAACAAATGATATTGATAAATTAAATAATACTATCATAGATAATCTTATTAGAATTAATGAAAAAGTAAATGAAAGATTAGATATTAATTTTGAAAAAACGAATAAAACATTTGCGCATGTTTTAGAAAGATTAAGTAAAATTGATGAAGCGCAGAAAAAAATTGATAATTTAAGTACTGATATCGTTTCATTACAAAGTGTTTTAACAGATAAAAAAACTAGAGGTATATTTGGTGAAGTTAATTTAAACTATATATTAGTAAGTGTTTTTGGTGAAAAAAATAAAAAAATATACGATATTCAACATAAAATGAGTAACGGATATATTGCAGATGCGATTATTCATGCACCAGACCCATTAGGTATGGTAGCAATAGATTCAAAATTTCCCTTAGAAGATTATCAAAAAATGACTGATAAAACTTTAAGTCAAGAAGAAAGAAATTATTATTTAAGGCTATTTAAGAGTGATGTTAAAAAGCATATTGACGATATTAATGATAAGTATATAATAGATGGGGAGACTTCTAATCAAGCAATTATGTTTTTACCAGCTGAAGCAATATTTGCAGAAATAAATGCTTATCATAATGATTTACTCAATTATGCTTATCAAAAAAGTGTATGGCTTACTTCACCAACTACATTAATGAGTACATTATCTGTAATTAGTATGATATTAAAAAATATTGAAAGAGATAAGTATACTAAAGTAATTCATAATGAGTTAAATAAATTAAGCATTGAATTTGATAAATATAAACTTAGATGGGATAAGTTATCTAGAAGTATAGAAACTGTTAGTAAAGATGTAAAAGATATTAATATTACAACTGATAAAATTACTAAAAGATTTGAAATGATTAATGGAGTTAATTTAGAAGAAATAGATTCAGGGGATAATGATGGAAAATATTATAATAAATGATAAAAATAATAAAAAATTAATATATGTTATTAGTAATCCAAATAGTAAAATTTATACTTATAATTATGAAAATCATCAATTATTTTATATACCAAATTTGAAAGACTTTTTTAAATTAAGTACTAATAATAAATTAGTTTCTAAAGGTGTAATATATAAAGTATATTTAGATTTAGATACTGGGCATTTACATTATTTTAAAGATGGGGTAGAGGATTACAATAAATTTTTAGAAAAAAATGGTATAAATTATTTGCCATATATATTGAAAGAAGAAAAGGAAAAAGAAAATGTTTTATTAAGAAAGAGAAATATATTAAAGAAAAATGGTGATAAATTACTTAATATAATATGTTCAGTTGTTTTAGCTTTAACTATTAATGATTTAATATTTGATATTTCTAATTTAATTAAGTATTCTAATTTACCAGGAAATTTACTTAAAGATTATTGTCCAAATATTACTGTCTCACAAATTGTAGATAATATTAATGCCTCAAATAATTTAACCGAAGAAGAAAAAGAATATTTAATTAATACTGATTTTTTTAATGATATTATTCCTTATATTAATAAAACTCATTTGGATTTTACACTTAAATATCGTTTAAAAGATTTAGAAATCATTTCTTATTCAGAAGAAATTATTGATGGAAATAGTGTTGTATTAGGCTATTATTCTTATGGAAATGAAATTTATGTGTATGATTATTCAATAGATAAGTTAGATGAAATGCATTATAATGAATATCCTTTTAAAAGTACTCTTGGGCATGAACTAAGTCACTTATTCATGGCTAATTATAATTATTCATTTTTAGTTGAAGGATTAGCAAGCATAGTAACCGATGAATATTTTGATCCTATGCTTAGTTCATACCCATATTTAAAAAATAGAGTGAAAATTTTAATTGAAATAATAGGTAAAGAACCTATAATGGAATGTGTATATGGTGATGATGACAGTTTATTAATTGATAGTATTTCTAAGTATTTAGATAGTAAAGAAGAAGTAAAGGATTTTTTAAACTTATTAAAGAAAGTTTATACTAGTAATAGTGTTAATTATCATAAAATAGATAATTATTTATTTAAAATGTACTATAATAAATATGGCGTTCCAATAACTGATAGTGAGTATATGTTTTGTCTTTATTCTAATTTTTATTGTGAAAAAGGATTTATTAACGAAAGAATTGATGGTAATGGAGGTTATTATACTAATAATGAATATGAAAATTTTAAAATTTTCTACCAATATAATTCAAAGAATGAATTAACTCCTTGTTTTTATTTAAATGCCAATGCAGAAACAGATGATTTATTAGAACCTGATTCCAAATATAATACTGAAGAATATATTATGGTAATAAATTATAAACCTAATCCTACAGTTGATATTATTATGTTGGATGCTATTAATAATATTGTTTGCTATAAAGATGGTGATAAAGAATTTTTAATATCTATTGATGAAGCAGAAGAAAAAAATATAATTACAAGTGTATATAAATATTATAAAAAAGCTTATACTGATTCTTGGCAAAATTTAGTATCAATTAATATTTATAATTCAAAAATATATGAATTTTCTAATGGTGTTGCTTATAAAATGAATAAAGATTTATATGAATTATCTAAATATCCAAATTTAATTGAAAATAATAATCAGTATTTAACAGAAACAAGAAATAATAAGTTATCATTAGATAAGAAAAATTAAAAATCGTTTAGCAGAACTAAACGATTTTTTTTAACGAAAATATATTAATACAAATAAACTTACTATTAAACAATATATTGAAAATTTCCAAAGTTTGCCATTTTTTACAATATTAGATAACCAATTATAAGTTAAATATGTAAAAATAAATGCTGCAACTAAGCCAAATCCATATCCTAATATTAGTGAAGAATCAATTCCGGTATTTATAACATCGACCATACTTAAGCCAAATGCTGCTACTGATACAGGAAAATATAACATAAATGTATATTTTAAGGATGATTCTTTATTTAATCCACAAAGTAAGCATCCTACTAAAACCATACCACTACGAGATAATCCTGGCATTAAAGCAGCCATTTGAAATAAACCAATAATAATTGCATCTTTATAAGTTATTTCATTATCTTTTTTCTTACCATTACAATTTTTAACAATAAATAAAGCAATTGCAGTAATAATTAAAGCTATTCCTACTTCTTTTACTGATGCTATTGATTCAATTTTATCTTTAAAAATAAAACCTATAATTCCTACTGGAATTGAACCAATTATTATTAGTAAACAATATTTAAAATCATTTAAATAGTTTTTCTTTTCTTTATCTTTACTAAATAAATATTTAAAAAAACTTGTTACTAATTTTACAATATCTTTCCAAAATATTAATAATATTGCTAAAAATGAACCAAAATTAACTATTGTTTCAAAGTTTAAGTCATTAAACATATTTGTATTAAATAATTCTCTAAATATTAATAAGTGTCCACTACTTGATATAGGTAATGGTTCTGTTATTCCTTGAATAATTCCAAGAATAATATATTTTAACAATTCCATAAAATCACCTACCTAATTATATAATAAAATATTAAAAATATAAATAAATATTTAATAGGGGGACTTATGTTTTTAATTATTAATTCTTTTTTTATAAGTATATTTATATCTTTTGCTATTATAAATTTAAATTTAATAGTTGTAACATCGTCTTTACTAATTTATTTTAAAACTATATTTTTAAGTTTTGAATTTTTAATGTTTTTAACATCACTAGTATTACTTTATTTTAGATTATTTTATCATCATTATAAATAGATATTGAATAATTTATTTTAATTAGATATACTAAAATTGAAATGAAGAAAAAATTTTAGAAAGGTCAATATGAAAATAGGTAGCAAATCAATTGATAAAGAAGAAAAGGATAAGGCATTAGATCAAGTATTAGCGGAAATTGAAAAGCAATTTGGTAAGGGGTCAATAATGCGCCTTGGCACTTCTGAACACTTAAATATAGAAGTGACACCAACAGGAAGTTTAGGATTAGATATTGCATTAGGCGTAGGTGGTTATCCTAAGGGAAGAATAATCGAAATTTATGGACCTGAATCTAGTGGTAAAACAACTTTTGCCTTACATGCTATTGCTGAAGTTCAAAAAAATGGTGGAAGAGCAGCCTTTATTGATGCTGAACACGCTCTTGATCCTGTTTATGCTAAAAATTTAGGGGTAGATATTAATGAACTTTTACTATCGCAACCAGATACTGGAGAACAAGCACTAGAAATTTGTGAAGCGTTAGTTAGAAGCGAAGTAGTTAATATAGTAGTAATCGATTCAGTAGCAGCATTGGTACCACAAGCAGAAATAGAAGGAGAAATGGGCGATAACCATATTGGTTTGCAAGCAAGATTAATGTCTCAAGCGTTAAGAAAATTATCAGGTACAATTAATAAAACGAAAACAACGGCTATATTTATAAATCAATTGCGAGAAAAAGTTGGAGTTTTATTTGGAAATCCTGAAACGACACCAGGTGGTAGAGCTTTAAAATTTTATTCAAGTATTAGACTTGATATAAGAAGAGCAGAACAAATTAAAGAAGGTGATCGATTTATTGGCAATAGAACCAATATAAAAGTTGTAAAAAATAAAGTTGCGCCACCTTTCAAAACTGCTTCAGTTGATATTATATACGGTGAAGGTATATCTAAATATGGTGAGTTAGTAGATTTAGCAGTAGAAATTAATCTTATTGAAAAAAGTGGTGCTTGGTATTCTTATAACGGTGAAAAAATTGGTCAAGGAAGAGAAAATGCTAAGATATTTTTAAAAAATAATCCAGAAATAAAAGATAAGATAGAATTAGAAATTAGAAAACATTATAATTTTAATGATGTAAAAAAAGAAACTATTGAAAACACTAAAATTTAGTTTCTTTTTTTTGGTATTATGATAAAATAAAAAACGTAGTAAGGGGGTATTTATGCAAATAATAAAAATTAAGAAGAAAAAGCACTTTTTTTTAATAACAATTTTAATTTTAATTATTATATTTTTATCATTTATAATATCTTTTGCTTTTTATATTAAATTAAATGCTCCAGTATATGATGGTAATCTTTTTTATGAAAAACAATCAACTATAATTTACGATAAAAATAATAATATTATTGCAAGATTAGGAGTAGAAAATAGAGAATTAATTACTTATGATGAGTTACCCCAAGTTTTAATAGACGCTATTATAGCAACTGAAGATAATCGTTTTTTTCAACATAATGGCTTTGATTTAATGCGTTTTATAAAAGCTAGTATAGGTCAATTAAAAAATGAAAGTGATGCCGGAGGAGCTTCTACTATTACTATGCAGTTATCTAAAAATACATTTACTTCTAATAAATCTAAAGGTATAGAAGGAATAATACGTAAATTTACTGATATTTATTTAGCAGTATTTGAAATAGAGACACATTTATCTAAAAAAGAAATTTTAGAAATATATGTAAATTTTCCATATTTAGGAAATAATAGTTATGGAGTTGAAATGGCTAGTCAAAATTATTTTAGTAAAAGTGTTAGAGATATAACTTTATCTGAAGCAGTTGTATTAGCTGGATTATTTAATGCACCATCGAGTGATGATCCATATTATAATATAGATAATACTACAAAAAGAAGAAATGAAGTTTTAGAACTTATGTTAAAACATGGATATATTACTTTAGAACAATATTATGATGAATTAAAAGTAGATGTACAGTCTTTATTAACCAATCATGTAATAGAAAATAAGTATCAAGGATTTATTGATACAGTAGTAAATGATGTTATTACTAAAACAGGTTTTTCACCTTATGATGTTTCAATGGAAATATATACAACTTTAGATCCTAAAGTTCAAGATGCTGTTGATGAGGTATTTAATAATCCAAATAATTTTAAAGATGATATTATTCAAGCTGGACTTGCTATTACAAGTAGCGTTGATGGGTCAATCGTGGCAATTGGTAATGGCCGTAATAGAAGTGGAGAACTTCTTTATAATTACGCTACTATGACTAATAGACAACCTGGTTCAGCTATAAAACCTTTTATGGATTATGGTCCCTATTTTGAATTTAATAATGGGACACCAAATGATTTAATATATGATGGCCCTTATACTTATTCTGATGGGTCAGTGTTATTTAATGCTAATCGAGATTATAAAGGATATATAACAATAAAAGAAGCATTGGCCGAATCACGTAATATTCCAGCATTAAAAGTTTTTCAACAAGTAGATAAGAATTTAATTGCAAATTATGTTCATTCTTTTGGAATTAATTATGGAAAAAATTTATATGAATCAGCTAGCATTGGAGCTTTTGAAGGGGTTTCTCCATTAACTTTATCTGCTGCATATGGAGCATATGCTCGTGGTGGAATATATATTGCCCCATATTCTTATACTAAAATAATTTTAAGAGATACTAATGAAGAGATTATACCTATTATAGAAAGTAATCGTGTTTGTAGTGAGCAAACGGCTAAATATATTAATGAAATACTTATGTATGCTATTAAATATCAAAAAATATTAGGTACTTTAGAAATAGGGGATACTGAGGCTGCTGGCAAAACTGGTACTACAACGGTTAGTAAAAGTATTATTAAAAAATTAGGCTTACCAGAATCAACTATAATGGATTCATGGGGGTGTTTATACACAAGAGAATACTCGATAAGCTTATGGTATGGATATGATGAAGTAACTAAAAATACCTATACAATTCCTTTAGATGGAACTCTTGGTAGAAGAAGAATTTTAAAAAAATTATCTAAAGAAATATTAAATACTGGTTCAAAATTATTTACTTCTGAATAAATTTTTTATTATTTATATTTTCTTGCTAATTTATTAAAAATTAATTATAATTGAGTTATAGATTAATTTCTATTAAGAAGGAGATAATTTATGGAATTTAATTTGATGTCCATAATAACTCTTTTAATTGGAACTTTTTTAGGTATTATAATTTTTAATATATTATATATTATAAAGAAAAAAAATATAGAAGAAAAAGCAAATAAGTTATTAAATGATGCAATTAAAGAAGCAGAAAAGAAAAAACTTGATGCTATGATGAAGTTTAAAGAGGAATCTTATCGTTTAAAGCAAGAAGCAGATAAAAAAATTAAAGAGAGAAAAAATGAGTTAAAAGAAAATGAAGAAAGACTTTTGCAAAGAGAAAATAATCTTGATAAGAGAGAAGAAATGCTTCAGTCGCGTTCCTTAGTGTTAGATAAAAAAGATGATGATTTACTTCTTAAACAAAAAGAGTTGCAAGAAAAAGATTTAAAAATGGATGAATTATTAAAAGAAGAAATTGAAAAATTAGAAAATATTAGTAAACTAACTAAACAAAAAGCTCATGATTTAATTATGAAAAAGGTAGAAGAAGATATTACCAGTGAAATTGTTGAATATATTAAGCAAGAAGAAGCAGAAGCAAAACTTATTGCTCATGAAAAAGCAAAAAATTTAATTGTAACTGCTATGCAAAGATATGCAAATGATGTAACTAGCGAGCAAACTATAAGTACTATTAATTTACCTAATGATGAAATGAAAGGACGTTTAATAGGAAGAGAAGGAAGAAACATAAGAGCTATTGAATCGGTTACAGGTGTTGATTTAATAATTGATGATACACCTGAGGTAATAGTTATATCTTCTTTTGATCCATTAAGAAGGGAAATCGCTCGAATTACTATTGAAAGTTTAATTAAAGATGGGAGAATACATCCTACTAGAATTGAAGAATTATATCAAAAAGTTGTTGAAGATATGAACACAAAGATTACTGAGATTGGTAATAATACAATATATGAATTAGGTATTAATAAAATAGATCCTGAACTTGTTAATTTAATAGGTAAATTACAATTTAGAACAAGTTATGGTCAAAATGCACTTCAGCATTCCATTGAAGTTGCCAACCTTTGTGGATTAATGGCTGCTGAGTTAGGAGAAAATATTAATTTAGCTAAAAGAGCTGGACTTTTACATGATATAGGTAAATCTATTGATTATGAAATTGAAGGCTCTCATGTTGAACTTGGTGTAAATATTGCTAAAAGATTTAAAGAGGATGACGTTGTAATAAATTCAATAGCCTCACATCATGGTGATACTGCTCAAAAAAGTATTATTGCTGTGTTAGTTCAAATTGCAGATACATTATCTGCTGCAAGACCTGGAGCACGAAATGATTCACTAGAAAATTATGTTAAAAGATTAGAACAATTAGAAGATATTGGAAATTCTTTTGATGGGGTAGAAAAGACCTATGCAATGCAAGCTGGAAGAGATTTAAGAGTGATGGTAAAACCTAATGAAGTAGACGAGGCTAAGAGTTATAAACTTGCTCGTGATATAAAAGATAAAATAGAAGCAGAAATGCAATATCCTGGCACTATTAAGATTACTGTAATTAGAGAAACAAGGGTTCAGGAAGAAGCAAGATAATTTTTAAAAATATAGTTGTTTTAATAAATAATTTATGATATTATCCTGACTTTGACAGTTTTATAAAGACAAAATCTCTCAAACCCTTTATTTTTAAGGATTTAGAGAGATTTTTTTGT
>CALWAK010000009.1 GCA_944373095.1 uncultured Bacilli bacterium | reverse complement strand
ATCAAATTTATGTCTTTTTATATTAAATAAAAATAGTATTGGTAAATTATTCACCAACACTATTTATAATACAACCAGAATATATCGAAACTAAATAGTTTTTTTAATGCATTTTATTAATTAATTTTGATTTAATATGATATAATTATTTAGCAAGGATGTGCTATATGAATATTATTATAAAAGATATAAATATTTCTTATACGATGTTTGGTGCTGGTAAGGATGTACTCTTGTTACATGGGTGGGGCCAAAACAAAGAAATGATGTTACCAATTGGTAAAAAATTAGAAAACTTTAGAATAACAATTTTAGATTTACCAGGATTTGGTTTTTCTAGTGAACCTACTACTTCTTATAATATTTATGAATATACTGAGATTGTCCATGAGTTTGTAGAAAAACTTGGCTTAAAAAATCCAATAGTAATTGGTCATTCTTTTGGTGGAAGAATAGGTATAATATATGCTAGTAAATATAGTGTTGATAAACTTATTTTATTTGGAGCACCTTGTATAAGAGATAGAAAACCTAGTACTAAAGAAAAAATGTTAAAAACCATAAAAAAAATACCAGGTACTAAAATGTTAGTAGAAGTTGCTAAAAATTATATTGGGTCACGTGATTATAAAAAAGCAACCTCAATAATGCGAAATATTTTGGTAAATACGATAAATGAAGATTTATCTGATTGTGCTAGAAAAATTAATGCACCAACTATATTAATATGGGGAACTAATGATACGGAAGCTCCTCTTGTTGATGCTTTAAAATTAGAAAAATTATTGAAAGATGGTGCTTTGATAAAAATAGATGGTGCATCGCATTATGCTTATTTAGAACATTTAGAATATGTAGTTAAAATTATTAAAAGTTTTATAGGAGGTAATTAATATGTTAATATACTTATTATCATTTATTATTATATTTTATGCAGTTACGATTAAATCAAGAAAATCATTACATATGTTACAACAAAACTTATATAATGAAAATAATAGATATTTAAAGTGGTTAAAAAATAATTTAAAGAGTGCTTTTTATCATTATGATTTAATTTCTTTAATTTTAATTATCTTATCTAGTTTTATAAATAATTTATTATTTTATATTTTAATAATTATTGCATTACTGATTATTTTATTAGATACTGAAGTAATTAAATATACAATTATGATTGAAAAAGCTAAAAAACCTTTAGTTAAAACTGCTAGAGTTAAAAGACAAATACTTACTTTGTATATTTTAAATTTATTACCATTTTTAATATATACTTTTAATAGTAATTTAGGTAGATTAATGGTTTTAATTGCATGTATACTATTAGTATTAAATTATTATGTTGTGTATCTTGTTAAAGTTATAAATACACCAATAGAAAGATTAATATATAAAAAGTTTTGGAATCAAGCAGTTAATAAATTACATTCTTTAAATAACTTAGTTACTATAGGTATTACTGGTTCTTATGGTAAAACAAGTAGTAAAAATGTTATAAATGAAATATTAAGTATAAAATATATATCTCATCCAACTCCTAAAAACTTTAATACTGATGTAGGTTTAATGACTACTATTAATAATGATTTAACTGTTTTTGATGAGATTTTTATAGCAGAGATGGGAGCTTATAGAGTAGGGAGAATTAAAAATGCTTGTAACTTAGTTTCTCCTAAATATGGTGTGTTAACTACGATTGGTAAAGCTCATTTAGAAACTTTTGGTTCTCAAGAAAATATTATAAAGACTAAATTTGAGTTAATTGAATCTTTACCAAGTGATGGCATAGCTTTTTTAAACATGGATGATTCCTTACAAGTTAATTATAAGATAAAAAATAAAGTAAAAGTAGTTTGGTATGCCGTTTCTAATAAAAAAGCTGACTTTTATGCTGAAAATATTAAATGTAGTAATACTGGTTCAACTTTTGATGTTTATTTTAAAGAGTTGAAAAAAAGTTATAAATTTACTACTAAACTGTTAGGAAGACATAATATTTCTAATATTTTAGCTGGTATTGCAGTTGGATATACTTTTAAAATACCAGTAGATAAATTAATTGAAGCAGTAAGTAATATTAATCCTGTAGAGCATCGACTAGAATTAAAGAAATTAGGCAATATCTATCAAATAGATGATGCTTATAATTCTAATCCAGTCGGTGCTAGTGTTGCTCTTGAGGTTCTTGATATGATGCCGGGAGCTAAAGTAGTAGTAACACCTGGTATGGTTGAATTAGGAGCCGATGAAGAAAAATATAATAAAGAATTTGGTAAACAAATAGCTAAAGTTGCTGATAAAGTTATTTTAGTTGGCGAAAAAAAGACTAAACCAATTTATGAAGGTTTAATTGAAGCTAAGTATAAAAAAGAAAATATTATTATAACTAATGATGTAAGAGAATCTTATATTTTAATAAATAGATTAGATTTTAAGAAAGATATTTATGCTTTATATGAAAATGATTTACCAGATACATATAATGAATAGAAAGTAGGAAGTTAAATGAAAATAAAAGTTGGGGTAATATTTGGTGGTGCTAGTGTTGAACATGAAGTAAGTATTATATCAGCACTACAAGCTATTAAAAATATGGATGAATCAAAATATCAGATAATTCCCATATATGTAGATAAAAAGGGTGTTTGGCGTACTGGCGAAGTTTTAAAAGATATAAATATTTATAAAGATTTAGATGAATTAAATAGATTTAGTACAAAATGTATTCTTATTAGAAATGACAATAAATTTTATTTACAAACAACCGGTTTAATTAAAAGATATAAATATGAACTTGATATTGCGTTTCCAATTGTACACGGTACTAATATGGAAGATGGTAAGTTACAAGGCTATTTAGAAACAATAGGAATTCCATATGTAGGTAGTGATGTTACATCAAGTGCTATTGGTCAAGATAAAGTAATGCAAAAAGCTTTATATAAATCTATTAATTTACCAGTTTGTGATTATATTTGGTTTTATGATTTTGATTATAATCAAGATTCTTTAGAATACTTAAAAAAATGTGAAAAATTAGGATATCCATTAATTGTAAAACCAGCAAATTTAGGTAGTAGTGTCGGTATTAAAGTAGTAAATAATGAAGTAGAACTTAGAGAAGCTATTAAAGATGCTTATTCTTATGATAAGAAAATTCTTGTTGAAAAAGTAGTATCTAATTTAAAAGAAGTAAATATATCTGTATTAGGTAATTATAAATCTCAAGAGCTATCTTTAATAGAAGAAGTAAATAATACTAATCATATGTTAACTTATGAAGATAAGTATATAAATGGTAATAAATCTAAGGGCTTATCTTCTTCTAAAAGAAAAATACCAGCAGATATAAATAATAAATTAAAAACTAAGGTAGAAGAAATAGCACGAAATGCTTTTAAAGCTTTAGGAAATTCAGGTGTAGTAAGAATAGATTTTTTAATAGATAGTAAAAGTAATGAAGTACTTATTAATGAAATAAATACTTGTCCGGGGTCTTTATCATTTTATTTATGGGAACCAAGTAATAAAAAATATTCTGATTTATTAGATGAATTAATTAAAATTGGTATAAGAAATTATCAAGAAAAAATAAAAAAGATTAATAGTTTTGATAGTAATATTTTAAGTGATTTTAATGGCACTAAAGGTGTTAAAGGGACTAAGTTTTAATAATTTGTAAAGTATGTATATCTATTTTGATAAGTTTTGTCGAAGGTGTTTAAAATAATATTTAATTACTCTATATTAAGGGTGAAAGGAAAAAACTATGAATAAAGAAACCTTAATAGAAGAGTTTAGACCATTAATTAAAAGTATTGCATCTAATTTTTATGATGTTGATTATAACGATTTATTTCAAGCAGGTGTAGTAGGACTTATGTATGCGTATAATAATTATAAAAAGGATAGTATTACTAAGTTTTCTTCTTATGCTTATAAATATATTTTTGGTGAAATGTATAAGTATACGCTATCCGCTAAAGCTTTAAAGCAAAATAGAGATATGTTAAAAATAGTAAAATTAGTAGAAAAGACTAGTACTTATTTAACTCAAACTATGGGTAAAGTTCCATCAATTGATGATATTGCTAAGTACTTAGAAATGGATCCAAATTTAATAAATTTAGCAATAAGTTCTACATTTACTATTTTAAGTTTAGATAAAGAAATAGATGATGATACAACTTTATATAATGCTATAAAAGATAATAGTGCTAATTATCAAGATTATATGGATTTAAATTGGTCTATTGAAAATTTAGAAGAGCCTTATAAAAGTATTATAAAATTAAGATATTTCGATGATTATACTCAAACTGAAGTAGCTAAAAAATTAAAATTATCTCAAGTTAAGGTTTCAAGATACGAGAAAAAAAGTTTAGAAAAACTATATGAATATTTAAATTAAGGTAGTAGTGAATAAAAATTAAATAAATCTTTCATTATAAATATGGAGGATTTTTTATGAATATAGAAGAATATAAGTTATTAGTTAAGAAGTATACCCCAAAAGAAGATAGAATTAAAAATGCATTAATGGCTTTTATAACTGGTGCTGCTATTGGAATTCTATCTATTTTAATATTTCAAATATTACAAAGTTATAATATTAATGACAAAGATGCTAATATTTGGACTATTATGATTTTAATATTAATGTCAAGTGTTGCTACTGGTTTAGGATTCTTTGATGAATGGGTTAGTAAAGTTAGATGTGGCTTAATAATTCCTATAACAGGATTTGCTCATTCAATAACATCAAGTGCTCTAGATTATAAAAAAGATGGTTTAATTACTGGTTTAGGTGCTAACGTGTTTAAATTAGCTGGAAGTGTATTGTTATATGGTATTGTTTCATCATTTATTTTAGCAGTAGTTGAGGTGTTAATCCATGTCTAGTATAAAATATAAAAATGTGTATATTTTAGATAGTTATTCTATAGCAGGAAAAAATGAAATTAAAGGAAGTATAAAATCCTATGATAGGATAATAGATGACTACTATTTTGATACTAATACATTTGAAGATGCAGAAGTAAAAATGCAGTCTATAGCAGTTGATAATGTAATTAAAAAAAATAAATTAGAAGATAAAATAAATTTAATTGTAGCAGGTGAATTATCTAATCAACTAGCAATTTCAAATTCTACTATGTCTAAATATAAAATACCTTATTTAGGTTGTTATAGTGCCTGTGCATCATTTAATGAATCTTTAATTATTTTAGCTAATATGTTAGACTGTAAAAAAATTAAATATGGAATTTCTTTGACTAGTAGTCACATTAATGTAGCAGAAAGACAATTTCGTTATCCAATTGAATATGGTGCTCCTAAGATAAAACGTAGTACCCTAACAGCTACCGGAAGTGTTGCTGTTGTATTAACGAATCAAAAAACCAATATAAAGCTAACTAGCTCTACTATTGGTGAAGTAGTAGATTATGGAATATCTGATGCATTAAATATGGGTGCTGTAATGGCTCCAGCAGCAGCTACTACTTTAATGAATCATTTAAGTGATTTAAAAATAGATCCATCATATTATGATTTAATTATTACTGGTGATTTAGGAAGAGTTGGCTCTAAATTATTTATAGAAATATTAAAGGCTAATAATATTAAATTAAATAATTATATTGATGCAGGTTCTCTTTTATTCAAAGAAGAGGACTTTGATATTTCTGGCTCATCTGGTCCAGTTGCACTACCTTTGGTTATTTTTAATAAAATATTAAAAAATACTAAGTATAAAAAAATATTGTTATTAGCAACTGGCTCTCTTCACTCAACAACGCTAGTAAATCAAAAGAAAACAATTCCAGCAATATCTCATGCTATAAGTTTGGAGGTGGAAGATGATTTATCTTAATGGGGCAATATTTTGTGGATTAGTTTGTTTATTAGGCGAAATTATACTTGATAACACTAAACTTACTGCTGGTCATATAACTTCTATTTTTGTAGTAGTTGGAGCAATACTTTCTTTTTTAGGAATATATGATTATTTTAGTTCTTGGGCAGGTACTGCAGCAAGCGTACCAATCACTTCTTTTGGTAATCTTTTATATAAAGCTTGTATAGAAGGATATAATACTAAAGGAATACTTGGCTTATTTACTAATCTTTTATCTACAACTTCAGCAGGTATTTCTAGTGCTATTATTTTTGCTTTTATTGTTACTTTATTTTGTAAAGCAAAAGATTAAGTCATAAATTATGACTTTTTTTCTATGTAATAATGTTTACAAAGTTTATAAAAACTTGATATAATTGTTATGAGAAAAAGAGGGATAGTATGAATGATAACAATCCTATAAATAATACAAGTAATGATACAGATATTTGGGGAAGAAAAATAAATTCTAATATAGATTTAACAATACATAAAAATAATGAGAATGATAAAGTAGAAAAGTTAGATACACCTAATATTCAAGGTAGTATAAATAATTCTAATATTTTAGATAAAGAAAATGACATAGAAATTCCTGCATTAAAAAATAATAGTCCAAAAATTAATACTTTTTTTAATGATGATACGATAAATAATATTCAAGATAATCAAAATTCTAATACTTTTTTTAATCAGGAACCAGTAATTACGAATGAAGAAATTAAACAAGAAGTTTCAAATGATATTAATCCACAAATTAATAATACACCATCAGAAAATAATTTAAACACTATTGAATCTAATGATGAAGTATTAAATTTAGAAAGTAAAAGTATAGGTACAATAAAAAAGGATAAGCAAAAAAGTCCTACTGCTATGTTAATATTATTTGGTGTTTTAATTTTAACTATATTTTTTATTCCTGAAATTACTCCTTATTTTAATGATATTTTAACTAAATTAAATATAAGTGATAATGAAGAAATTTATGAAACTCCTGTTAAACCTGATGATAGTGAAGATAACGAAACTGAAGAAGAAATACCAGATGAAGATGATGTTCCAGATATTGAAACATTTCCAATTGATTTAGCAACTACAGTAACTCTTGATAAATTAAATTTTACTAATTTAGAAAAGGTATTAATAGATAATACTTATTACTTTAAATATACTATTAATAATACTGATACTGAAAATAAGTTTGACTTTTTAACTAATAGAATTTACATAGATTTTTATCAAGAAAATACTTATTTAGGTAGAGCGTTAATTAATATAGATAATATTGGTGCTAATTCTAATATATCTTTACAGAGTGTTATAAATGAAAATGTTTATAACAATGCTACATCTATTCAAATTGTTAATAGAAATATATCTGATTATCCTAAATCAGAATTACCAAATGCAATTATAACTTGTGAAGCTCCTAATCGAAGCATAAGTTATACATTTAATAATGGTAAATTAACTAATATAAAAGATATCTTTAATTACATTAAGGTTGATGATAATAGTTTTACAATGAATTATTTAAATTATCAAACAAAAGCTTTAAAATTAAGTGAGGAAAGTATTGCAACTGCTAAAGTTACTGGTATAGATGGTGGATTTACTTATGAAGCTAATATAAATTATGAAGAAGATATAAACTTAACTAGTCATGATATTTTATATTATCCTAAAGATACTACTAAAGATATTATAAATTATGAAATAGAATCTCTTGGTTATACATGTAAATAGGAGGTACTATGAATTACAATTTTCATATAAATGATTTTGAAGGTCCATTAGATCTTCTTTTACATTTAGTTAAGCAATCAAAAATGGATATTTATGAAATAAATATAAAAGATATAATTGATCAGTATTTAAAAATAATAAATGATTTTAAGAATTTAAATATTGACATAGCATCTAGTTATCTAGTTATGGCTTCTGAATTAGTTAATTTAAAAGCTAGAATGTTAGTAAATCGTAAAGATGAAGATCCGTTAGATGATGAAGAATTTAATATTAATAGCGAAGAAGATTTAAGAAATAAATTAATTGAATATGAAGAGATAAAAAATATTACTAGTACTTTTAAAGAATTAGAAGAAAAAAGAAATGAAGTTTACACAAAGGTACCAGAAAGCTTAAAAGAGTATTCTGTTGATAATAAGTTAGTAAAAGGTTTATTTACTACAATGGATTTATATAATGCTTTATTAGAATATCAAAAAAGAGCAAAATTATTAAAACCACTTAATACTAAGATTACTAAGAAAGAACTTAGTGTTGAAGATAGTATTAAATCTATAAAAAATATTATAAAAAATAAAGGTAAAGTAGAATTTTTTAGTTTATTTGATAATATGACTAGAGAATATATTGTAGTAACATTCTTAGCAATTCTTACTATGAGTAAAAATAAAGAATTAATTATATATCAAGATGATTATTATAGTCCAATTATGGTAGAGGGTGTATGAAATGAAAGACAGTAAAATTGGTGTACTTGAAGGATTATTATTTGTAGTTGGTGATGAGGGTTTAACCCTTAAACAAATATGTGATATATTAGAAATAGATATTGAAGAAGCTAAAAAATTACTTATGGATTTAAAAAAAACTTACGAATCTAATGATAGAGGTATAAGAATAAATTATTTAGGAGATGCTTTTAAACTAACAACTAAAAAAGAACATAAAGAATATTATCAAAAGTTAATTGTTAATCCAGAAACTAATACTTTATCGCAATCAGCTTTAGAAACATTAGCAATAATTGCTTATCATCAACCAATAACAAGAATAGAGATTGATGAAATGCGTGGGGTAAATAATTCTTGGTTAGTAAGAAAATTAGTGGCTAAAGGGTTAGTTAAAGAAGTTGGTAAATCTACAATGCCAGGAAGACCTAATTTATACGGTACAACAAGTGATTTTTTAGATTATTTTGGTTTAGCAACTCTTGATGATTTACCAAAATTACCTAGTGAAGAAAAAGAAAATGATGATAAGGATTTGTTTCAATCTATTTATAAAGAGAATACTAATAAAGAAAAGGTTGCTGCTTAAGTAAAAAAAGACAATACCAAAGTTAAAATTGATATTGTCTTTTTTTCTTTATTTAAAATTAAAAGAGCTATTTAAAGCTCTTTAATTATCTAATGGTGTCCCCAGAGTGATTCGAACACTCGACCGTACGCTTAGAAGGCGTATGCTCTATCCAGCTGAGCTATGGAGACATAACTGAATTACAAGTAAAATTATATAATAATAATCATATAATTTCAAGTGTTTTCTAAGCATTTTGGTTTTAAAAATTTTAAATTTATGATACTATATTTTAACGAGGTAGTTTATGGAAAGTAAAAATATTTTAGAAAATATAAAATGTAGAATACAAGATTATAAAAATAATAAATTAGTTTTAGAAGATTTAGCAAAAATTTTTAATATACCTATTGATAAATCTAGAAGATATGATTATATAGTTAAAAATGTTGATGAAAATAATTTAGAAGTTGAAATATTAGATAAAAGAGTTGGATTACTGTATACTTCAAAATATCAAATAAGTTTAGATAATAGTGATGAAGTTCACAATGTAATATATACAAATTTATTTGATAGTAGGATAACTTATGTATATAAAGAATCATCATTAGGTGTAAATACTGTAATAGATTTTATAAATAAAAATAATTGTATACAATTAAGTAGAGAAAACAACTTAGATGTTACTTCTAAAAATGGGAAAAGAAAATTTACTATAAGTTATTTTCAAGAAAGTGATCTGCAAAGAAAAGAAATAATGCAAAAGAGTTATGAAGAAAAGCTAGAAAATGGGCAAGTTGCTTCTCAGGCTAGTGTTGAGCGTGTATTAGGTTTTAATACTAAATTATTTGATAAATATACACATGTTAGAAATAATTATGTTGTTTATGGAATTAATAATTTAAAAGAAAATGATGTATGTAGTGAATTTTGTGGTTTATGTATAGAAAATAATAACTATATTAACAAAAGTGAATTTCCTAAAAATATGAATCATCAATCTTATATAAGATTAAATGATAAAAATTTAAAGTCTACAATGATTTTTAAAGGTAAAACTGAAGATAATTATTTTCATTCATTTGATATATATAAAACTGGTGAAAATATATATATTTCATATTATTCTAAAGGTAGTAATAATGAAAATTATCAAGTATCTGGAACAGCTAGTAAATCTATTGTATTAAAATCATTAAATATTGGTACTATTACACCAGAAGAAATTGTATATATAATTGAAATTTTACAAAAAGAATTTACAAATAATTTATTTATTAATTTAGTTATAGATGAATTAAAAGAATTTAAATTTAAAATTGAATTAAATAAATTAGTGATTAAACAAGAAGATATGTTCTCACCAGAGAGTTTAATAAATATGGATGATTACTTAACATGGATAAAAATAAGTAGTCAATTAACTGATTATTTTACGCTTTTAAATGATTATTTAAAATATAGTTCTAATCAAAGTAAACAAAGATTATTAAAACGTAACTAGTATTAATTATAATACTAGTTTATTTATTTAAAAGCATGATATAATACTTGTGCAGGTGATTTTATGTTAACTATTAAAAATGTTAATTTAGAAGTGGATAAAAAAGAAATATTACATGATTTTAATTTAAATATAAAAGATGGTGAAATACATGTAATTATGGGGCCAAATGGGGTAGGAAAATCAAGCATATGTAAGGCAATTATGGGGGATAAAAAATATCATTTAACTAATGGTAGTATTTATTATAATGATAAGGATCTTTCTAAAATGTCGACAACCGATATTGCTAAATTAGGTATAATGCTAATAAGTCAAAGTCCTGTTGCTATTCCTGGAGTATCAAACGCTGATATGTTACGTAATAGTATTGCTTCTAAAACTGGTAAACAAGTAAATATTTATGAATTTAATAAGAAAATTACGGAAGTTGTAAAAAAACTTGATTTACCAACAAGTTTTATACATCGTAGTATTAATGACGGTATGAGTGGTGGTGAACGAAAGAAAAACGAACTTATGCATATGTGGATGTTAGAACCTAACTTTATAATTTTAGATGAATTAGATTCCGGATTAGATGTAGATGCGTTAAAAATATGTAGTAAATCTTTAAATGAATATTATGAGAAATATAAACCAAGTATTTTAATTATTACACATCATACACAAATATTAGATAATATTAAACCTAATTATGTCCATATTTTAACTAATGGTACTATTACTTATAGCGGTGATTTAAGTACAGCAAAATCTATTGAAGCAAATGGTTTTAATGATTATTTAGGACAAATAAAGTAAGGGTAAGTTGTTATTATGAATAAAATAATAGTGAAAGATAGCAATATAACAATAACTGATAAAGAAGTTAATTTATGTTTTGATACTAATAAGGTAACTATAACAATAGATGGTACTGTTTGTATTAATGATTTAGATAATAATAAATATTTAGAATTAAATATAGTATTATTAAAGGATAGTAAGCTTTTATATAATAGATTTAATAAAGATATAAGTAATTTTAAAATAAATTTTGAAGTTATAGAAAACAGTAATTTAGAATTTAATTATAGTTTATATCAAACTATTCCTTCTAATATTTTATTTAATGCTAATGTATTAGGCAATAACAATAATATTAAATTTAATATACGTGGTGTTACTAATGATAATGGTAGTATTTATGTTGATGCTACCAGTGATTGTGTAAAAAATATAAAAAATAATGATGTTTTAGAAAGTATAAAGATAATTAATTTAACTGATAATAATAATGTTATTATACCTAATTTATTAGTTAGTTCTAATGATATAATAGTAAATCATAATGCTACTATAAGTAACGTAGATGATAGTTATTTATTTTATTTAGAAAGTAAATGTTTAGATACTGATTGTGCCAAAAAATTAATTGTAAATGGTTTTTTAAAGGAGAATATAAAAATAAGTGATTGGGAGGTGAAACTAGATGAATAGAGAAGATTTTCCGTTTCTTTATAATAATATAATATATTTAGATAACGGTGCTACTACCCAAAAACCATTATCTGTTGTAAAAAAAATAGAAGAGTATTATACTGATTATACAGCAAATGCTCATCGTGGAGATTACAAGATTTCTTTAAAAGTAGATACTGAATATGAAATGGTTAGAAATTTAGTTAAAGATTTTATTAATGCTAAAGATCGTAGTGAAATAGTATTTACAAGTGGGGCAACTGAATCTTTAAATTATATAGCAACAGGTTTTTTTAGTAATATACTTGAACCTAATGATGAAATATTAATAACTAAAGCAGAACATGCATCAAATGTTTTACCATGGTTTCGTTTAGCAAAAGAGTTAGATTTAAAAGTAAATTATATTGATTTAGATACTAATTACTATGTAACAGTTGCTAATGTATTAAAAGCAATTACACCAAATACAAGAGTTATTAGTCTAGCTTATGTAACAAATGTAATTGGCGATATTAGACCAATTAAAGAGATATGTAAGATTGCTCATGAAAGAGGTATATTTGTTGTTGTAGACGGAGCTCAAAGTGTTGCTCATTTAAAAACTGATGTTCAAGATTTAGATTGTGATTTTTTAGTATTTTCTGGTCATAAAATGTGTGGTCCTACTGGCATTGGTGTTTTATATGGTAAAAAAGAATTACTAGAAAATTTAGAACCTATTAACTTAGGTGGGGGAATGAACGAATCTTTTGATTCAATTGAAGATGTTTATTTAAAACCACTACCTACTAGATTAGAAGCAGGGACACCTAATATTGAAGGAGTTATTGGTTTAGGAGAGGCTATTAGATATATAAATAAAATAGGGTTAGATAAAATTCATGAATATGAAGTTGAATTAAGAAAATATTTTATTGATAAATTGTTAACATTAAGCCATATTGATATTATAAATCTAGAAGCTGATACTGGTATTATTTCGTTTAATGTTGAAGGAATATTTTCTCAAGATGTAGCAGTTTATTTAGATAAATATAATATATGTGTTAGAGCAGGAAACCATTGTGCTAAAATACTAAAAGATGAAGTAGGTGTAAAAAATACTTGTCGAATAAGTCTATATTTTTATAATACTAAAGAAGAATTAGATAAAGTATTTGAGTTACTAAAAGATAAAAATAAAATATTAAAAGAGATGATATAAATGGATAATGAATTAAAAAGAGAAATAATTTTGGATAACTATATGTATCCAAGTAATAAAGAAGTACCAAGTGATTCTAGTTATATTAAAGTAAATACTAATAATGAATCATGTATTGATAATTTAAATATATATGTCTTAATAAAAGACGATGTAATCGTAAGTATAAAATTTGATGGGGAAGCATGCGCTATATCTACTTCAGCTGCTTCTATTATGACTAAGTTACTGCAAAATAAAACTATTTTTGAAGTAAAAAAAATGTTTGAAGAGTATAATAAAATGATTGAAAATGGTACTACAGAAGATAATTTAGAAGAAGCTTTAGTATTTAACGATATCTATAAACAACAAAATAGAAAGAAATGTGCTGTACTTCCATGGAATGGAATTATGAATGCTATAAGTATTTATGAAAAAAACAATAATTAAAACATCTCTCTAGAAATAAAGAGATGTTTTATTTTTTAAATATTAAATCATATATATTAGAGTAAGTAATATTCGTGTTTATATTATTTAAAGTATTGCCAAAATTAATTGTAAAATCATCACAATATCCCATTGCAACAAATACTAAATTATTAACTAAAAATTCTTTTTGTTCCGATGTTAAAACTGGAATATTATCTAATTTAAATCCACTAAATATTTTTTTAAAGTCATCTAAAAATAGATTTCTTTTTATTAAATGATAATTATATTTGTTTACCAATATATCTTTTATACACGTATTTAAATTATATCTATAATAATTTTTATATTTTGCTTTAATTTCTTCATCAATAATATATTTATTACTAAACTTTTTAGTATATTCTATAATTCTTTCTATTTCTTGATACTTATTATCATATATTTCTAGTTCTTCAATATTATCAAAAGAAAATATATTTGTATATTCTAATTTATTAGTTAATTTATTAACATCTACTTTTCCATTAAAATTAATAATTCTATTTTTAATATTATTTATTACATCTAATAATTCATTATCTAAAGAAAATGGTAAAATAGTATCATAACAAATATAATTTAAAATAGTTAATACTCTTGTAGTATGCATTTTATTTAATTTATCAGTTAATAAATCATTTAATTCTAAGATACTTAATTTTTCATTATTAATTTCTTTATATAAATTATAAAATATAGGAGTACGATAACCTAATTTATTTAATACTAGATTAATATTATCTTCCTTTATTAATATTTTATTTACTATATCTGAAATAGTATATTTAGATTTAATAAATTTTAAGTATTTAGTAGTAACATTATCTATATTAATATTAAAAAATTTAGAATAACTATTTTTATTATTTGATTTTAAAAATTCTATAAAAATATCTAGTTTATATTTAGATGTATAATATTCATCTATACTTTTTTCCATCTTATATAATACGTTATAATTTATTTTGCAATTATTTTTCGTTATTTTATCAAATCTATTTTTAAGTTCATTAAACCATTTTTCTTTATAGTAAATATTAAAGTTTTTTATAAAATTATATAAAAGTTTATGTGCAGAATCTTTATCATAAGTATAATAGTCTAAATAGTTTATAATAAATTGAACAATGTTATTTGTATTAAAATAATTAGTGCTATTAAATAATTCTATATATTTATTTAATTCAGGTATTTCTAATAAATAATTTTTAATAAAAATTTCAGATATATTAGTTTTATTTATTTTATTAAGATATTTACTAAATAAATTTGTAACTTTTTCTACATTTAAGAATTTAATTTCTTTTTTAAATCTCTTTATATAAATATTTTTTAACTTATTAATATTTCTAAAAGTTATATTATAAGTACCATTTTCAAATAATTTATTAGTATTATCGAATCCAAGTAATAAATAACTACTTACTATACTTTTAAATGCATCTATATCTAAAGTGTAACATTGCATTGTAGTATTTCCTTTAGTATATATTTTATCAAATAAGTATTTTATATTATCTATGTCGTCTTTATTTAAAGATTCTAAATTAATATTTAAATAATTATTAAATATATAATCATTAAATAATAATTCATAATTAATATTATATTTTTTTAATATCTTATTTAGATAATTCTTAATTTCAAAAGAACTTAATATTTTAGTAATATTAGTTTTAAAAATATTAATATTCTTAAGAATTAATATATCTATTATTTCAGTACTATTTAATTTAGAACTTATATAAGGATATTTTATATAAGCACTAATATTATCGTCTAATAATAACATGTTATATATCATTTCATGATTACATATATTAACTAAAGTAGGTGAGTCTAAATAACTACTTATAAATACTTTATCTAACTCTTCTAGTTTAATATTTAGGTTATTAACTTTATTTAATATTTTTATATTTTGTAACATATTAAAGACATTTTTAAATTTCATCTTATTTAACATTTTAACTAAATAATAACTTGGTATATCATTTATAAATTCTTCATTTCTTAAGATGCTTATTTTATCATCTTCATTATATAAATTATTTATAATATTAATAATAGTATCATATGTAAATTTTTTTAAATAATTATAATTATAAATAATTTTATTAGTTAAATTTAGATCAATATTGTTAAATGGATATATACTTAAATTAAAGTCTTTCTGATTTTTAATAAATTCAATATTAAAATACTTATTTATATTTTTATAATCTAAAACAATTAATAATTCTTTGATACTTGTTAATATATCTTGATCATTAACGATGTTTAATAAATAATTTAACGTATCAATATTAAGATTATTTATACTAATTGTTGTATTAAATTTAGATATTATAATTGGGTAATCAAGTACAAATTTATTTAAATCATCTTTATCTATATTAATTATATCTAAGCTATATTTAGCACTATTGATAATTAAACTTATATTATCTTTAAGTAATTTTTTAAAATCTTTATATGTATAATAATATTTCATAATATAGTTACTAATAATTTTAGAATCTATTATATTAAGTATGCTAGAATTTGTTAAATCTTCTTTACTTATTAAATTAATATTAGGTGTAATATTTTTTAATTTTTTTAACAGTTTTTCATTTTGAATGATTTTTTGATATAACTTATTATTCTTATTACTAATAGTCATATTTAGTAAATAAAGATTATCACTAGTAATATTATTTTCTACTAAGTAATTTATTTTATTATTTACATTTAATTTATTCCATAAAATATATTTTATATTAAGTGGTATATCAGTTTTAATAACTTCAATTATAGTATTAAAGTCTAAATTAGTTTTAGATAATATAATACAAATGTATCTATCTAAAAATATTTTATTTTTATTATTTTTAATACTTAATATACTATTTATATCTTTAGTTAAGTTATTACTTTTATTTAAAAAGTTTATTATAGTATCTAGTTTAATATTCATAATAGTATTTAATTTATTACTTTCATAAATAGTATAGTTTATTATTTCATTTAAAATTTCTATTATATTATCCATTAAAATCACCTCACGATTTTTTTAGTACGGCATGAACTACTAATCTTCGATTATTATCTAAACAAGTTGATAATGTTAAAATTTTATCATCTTTTCCAACTTCTATATTACTTTTAAATACACTTCTATCACTAATTAATTTTATAAAATCCGACCATTCTTTATCATTATTAAATATAGTTTTTAAATAATCTGCTGTAACATTTATACTATATATAGAAAATACTTCCCATTTATAATTATTATAAATAGTATTAAATGTAATTAAATTATTACTTGCATTATTATACCAATCTTTATTATTTATTTTATTTAATGTCCCAAACATAACGCCACTATAGTAACGATTATGAGCAAATAGAATAGTATTTTTATCTAAAATAGTATCATTATTTAAATAATGCATAAATACCCAACCATTATAATCATTTTGTTTTTTATAATTATGAGTTAAATAATAATCATTATCAGTTGTTTTTACTACTGGATAATCTATATTTGTTCCTGGAACAGTTAACCATCCTACAGTATCATTATTTATTTCTTTTAAACTTAAATATGCTTCATTAGGTGTTAAATTAGGTATAGGAGGTAGCCCATCATCTCCTTCATCTGGTGTTGTTGGTATAGAAGGTTCTTTAGATGGATTATTATCTATATCATAATCTTTTAATTGCTCTTCAATTTCTTCTTTTATAGCAATCATATTTTGTTCAGATTGATAATTACCAATAAAAATATAACTAACTGTCATTGTAACTATAACAATAATAATTATTAAACAATAACTTAACGTAGTAAGTATTATTTGTTTTAAATAATTTCTTTTTATATATTCTTTAGAATAAGATAATCTTATAATAACATTATTAGGATATTTTTTATTAATTCTTCTTAGGTTATCTGCTTTTTCTTTATTAATAGAATCATCAATAATAATAATTTTTATTTTATTTAATCTAAAGTTAACTATTATATCTACAATATTATTAACTGGTTCAATTGAAGAAGTATTAAAATAAATAATCTTTAAATATTTATTAATTCTTAAAAAGTTTTTAAAATCTTCTATATCTTCTGGTGTTAGTGTATTAAAATTTATAGTTGATTTATAATAAATTTTAGAATATGAAGTTAATTTATTATCTTCCATAAATTTAGAAGTAAATAATACTTCTTGTCTAGATTCTACTTGTATTTCTTTTTTATCAAATAAATCTAGCATGTAAGTAGGAATAGTAAAACATATAACTTCTTTTAAACTAGGAATAGAAATAAGACTTTCATAAGCTTCATAAGTTATATTTACTTCCTCTAAAATATTAACCGAGTTAATATTAGAATTAATTAATATTTTAGAAATAATTGGAACTAAATTCATATTATCTATAATCACTTTAGAAATTTTTTTATCACTACACATTTCTTTTATAAATAAACTTACTATACTAGTATTATCTTTTAAATAGTCTTCTGAAAATAATAATTCATTATTTGAAATTATATTAGTATTAAGTAAATTAGTAGCATTAGGTTTTAATTTTATTAGTCCACTAAATTCTAAGGTATTTTCTTTAATTTCTATTAATATTTTTTGCATTGATACCACTTTCTATCCTATAAGAATAATATATCATAATTTTATAAATAAAAAAAGGCTTAGAGCCTTTAATTAAATTCTTTGTAATTTTAAACCTTTTGGTTTACTTTCACTTACTGAATTTTGAACTTTAATATCAATAGATTCATATCTATTTTTTATTCTAGTAATAGCATTAGCCATTTCTTCAAAAGTTTCAAATGCTATATCTCCGTATTTTAATGGTTTAATGCCATATTTAGTTTGAACTACATAAGTAATTCCTCTATCTTTATATGATTCTAATTCTTTTATTTCATGTTCACTTTGATTAGCTATCGCTTCATTTAATGTCATTAAGTTTCCTATATATAGATTGTATCCAATCACTTGAAATTTAAAATCACCATTTGCATCTACTATTGGAAATAATGTTGAGATATAAGCACCCCAAGCTTTTTTAGGTATTTCATTAAAGTTACCACTATTAAGAAGTACGTCGCTTATTCTATATTCAATAGACATTCTAGGCTTCATGGCCTTTAATTCTTCAGTACTATACACGTAAAATAACCTCCTTTTGTGCGAAATATAATACTATAAATAAACATGTTTGTCAAACCACTAAACGATTATAATCTTTAAGATATATCAATGATCTGTTTAAAATATATTATTGAGCCATTACTTAAAACTAATTGTTTTTTTAATTTATCGATATATTTAATATATACGCTAATTTTATATAAATATCCACCACGATAATAAGTAATTAAAATTTCTTCTTTACTGTAATAACTATCTAATATTTTTTCTTCGATCTCTTTTATTTGATCTGGGGATAATATAGGTTTTGCAATTTTAGATTTATTTTTATTTAAATCTTGTTTTACCTCAATTAAAGGCGTTAAAGAGTTAAATGGTTGCCAAATTATTTCTTCCCGAGTTTTTTTAGGCATTATGACCTCCAATCTTTTTATTTCTTTCAATAGCGGTAGAATCACTTAATAAGGCTGATGCTTTAATAATACTATTTTTGCCATACTTATTTTTTACTTCGTCAATTGTATCATTTATTTTATTATTTTCTTCAATTTTTTCATAATCTTCAAATATATTTAATTGGGTAGAATCATTATTAACTAATTTACCAGCTACAATACCAACTTTTCTTATCGGAGAATCATCATAATATAAATCAAATATATTTAAACAAACTCTTAAAAAATCTTTTGCTTGGTTAGTAGGGACAACTTTAATACAATGATAAAATCCTCCACCTATATTTTTAGAATACCCAATATTAAGACCAATTAAACCTGCTTGTTTATTATTTTTTCTTAATCTTGCAACAATAACTTCAATCATTTCTTCAATTATTAATTTAATATTATTACCATTATAATCTTTAAATAAAACTTGAGAATGAGAGTAACTTAAATCTTTAGGAGCTTCTTTCCAATCACTTATGACTGAATTATCTATTCCATTAGCATGAAGCCATAATTCTTCACCTATAACCCCAAATTTATCTTTAAGTTTTAATCTATCATAATTAGCAATATCACCAATCGTTTTAAATCCCATTAAGTTTAATTTTTTTTCCATACGTGGCCCGATTGACCACATTTTAGATAAAGGAGTAATACTCCATAATTTAGTTTTAACATCATCATAAGTCCATTTAGCAATCCCATTTTTATATTTTTTAGCTTCTGTATCCATTGCTATTTTAGCAAGTAACATATTAGGGCCAATTCCACAAGTAGCTGTTAAACCTGTTTTTTTATATATTGTACTTAAAATAGTTTCCGCCATTTCATAATCAGTTTTATTATACATTTTTAAATAATGAGTTAAATCTAAGAAACATTCATCAATTGAATATATATGTAAATCTTCTTCCGCTACAAAATCTAAATATATATTTACAACTTCTTTACTAAATTTTAAATATGTACTCATATGTGGACTTGCAATCATATATTTTATGTTTTTAGGTATTTCATATAAACGACCACGTGACTTAACTCCTAAACTTTTTAAATGAGGCGTAACTGCAAGGGTAATTGCACCCATACCTTGATTAGGATTAGCAACAACTAAATTAACTTTAAACGGATCTAAATTACGTAGAACACATTCAACAGAAGCAAAAAAACTTTTTAAATCAATGCATAAAATATTACGATTTTCCATAAAAACTCCTAAAATTATTATACCATTTATAAGTTTAATAAATGTAGGTAATTTATGTTAAATAGAAATAAATATATAAATGTGCTAAAATGTAATAGTGATATTTATGAATTTTATTAATTTATATTGGAACAAAGAAATATATATAAAATATTTAGATTATTTAATAAGTATTAAAGAAGATAAGTATCAAGAATTTAGTTCTAAACTAACTAAAACAAAATATAAAATACTAGGTATTAGAATACCTGTATTAAGAAGTATTGCTAAAAAAATTTTAAAATCTGATATAACTTCTTTTTTAGAAAATAATACTTTTACTTATTTTGAAGAAGTAATGATATATGGTTTAGTTATATCTAATATAAAAAATGAAAATTTATTTAATAAATATTTTTATACTTATTTAGATTTAATAGATAATTGGGCTTTATGTGATACATTTTGTTCTAGTTTAAAAAGATTAAAAAAAGATAATAAATATTTTATAGAATGTATAAATTTATTAAATAGTAATAAAGAATATCATATTAGAGTTGGTTTAGTATCTATATTAGATTATTATATTAGTGAAGATAATTTAGATGCTATTTTTAAAAATATTAATAATATTAAATTAGATACTTACTATGTTAATATGGCAATATCATGGTTATTATGTGAAATGTTTATAGACTATAAAGAAGAAACGATTAAATATATAAAAGAATGTAATTTAAATAACTTTATAGTTAATAAAACTATTCAAAAAATAAGAGAATCTTATCGAGTAAATAAAAATGATAAAGAATACTTATTAAAGTTTAAAAGAAAGGGTAATATTTATGGAAATTAATAATGAAGAAATAAAAAATTATATTTTATATTTAACAGGAGAATTAAATAGCTTATTTGAAGAATATAAAAAGGCTAGTGAAAATCCTGAAACAGATAAATTTAAAAAAATTACTACAGAAATTGGAGTAATTAGTAATACAATAAATAAATTAAGAGCAAAATTAAATAGTGGAATTTATTTAACTAAATATGGAATAGAGTGTAGTTCTGCTTTAGAAGCCGAATATTTGGATATGCTTTTTGATAAAATGCAACATAGCCAAAAAAATAGGTAGAAGATTTTACTTGCTAATAATCAATAACCATAGTATAATCTCGTAGGAGGTTGAAAAGATGAAAAAAATTTTTAGCATATTTTTATTAGCTAGTGTTTTACTTGTTGTTTTAACAGGTTGTGGTGCACCAAAAACTTTAGATATGTCACTTGAAGATGTAATTACTAAAGTATATGAGGGCTTTGGTGAAGATGAATTACCAAAAGTAGCTAATACGGAAATTACTAAAGATAATATGGCCTATTATTTAGGCGTTGATACAATTGATTTTAAAGAAGGAATTGCATCAGAAGCTATGATAGGATCAATTGCTCATTCAGTAGTTGTTTTAAGAGTTGCTGATGGCGTTGATATTGAAAAGGCTAAACAAGAAATAAAAGATAATGTAAACCCTGCAAAATGGATATGTGTTGAAGCTGAAAAAGTTATCGTTGATAGTAATGATGATGTTATTATTCTAATCATGACTGCTAATGATACAGCTGATAAAATATTAAATAATTTTAAAAATTTATAGTCTTCTTATGAAGACTTTTTTTGGAGGTAAATGAATGGTTTTTTCAAGTATAACTTTTATATATTATTTTCTACCAATAGTACTAATTTTATATTTTATAATACCTAATAAGTTAAAAAATTTATGTTTGTTATTAAGTAGTTTATTTTTTTACTTTTATGGTGAAGGTAAATTTTTATGGATTTTATTATTATCATGTATAATGAATTTTACTTATGGGTTATTAATTGATAAATATCGAAATAAAAGATTATCTAAAATAATATTTAGTATAGCTATAATAACTAATATAGGTTTATTAATGTACTTTAAGTATTTAAATTTCTTTATCGATAATATAAATAATATATTTAATACTAATTTAAATTTTTTAAATGTTGTTATGCCTATAGGTATTAGTTTTTTTACGTTTCAAACATTAAGTTATGTCGTAGATGTTTATACTAACAAAGTAGAAGTAAGTCATAATTTAATTGACTTTTGTACATATGTATCCTTATTTTTCCAGTTAATAGCAGGACCAATTGTAAGATATAGCGATATTGATAATGAATTAAAGAAAAGAAAAACTAGTTTTGATGAATTTGGTAGTGGAGTAGTTAGATTTGTTATTGGCTTAGCTAAAAAAGTATTAATAGCCAATGAATTAGGAGCTTTAGTGTCTTTACTAGGTAACTTACCTGATAAAGCAGTATTAACATATTTAATAATTGCTATAAGTGAAATGTTACAAATATATTTTGATTTTTCCGGTTATAGTGATATGGCAATTGGACTAGGAAAAATGTTTGGTTTCCATTTCTTAGAAAACTTTAATTATCCATTTATTGCTAAAAGTACAACGGACTTTTGGCGTAGATGGCATATATCTTTATCTAGTTTTTTTAGAGACTATGTCTATATCCCATTAGGAGGAAGTAGAAAAGGTATTTTAAAACACATTAGAAATATTTTTATAGTATGGTTTTTAACAGGATTTTGGCATGGAGCTGCATGGAACTTTATTCTATGGGGAGTTTACTTTGGTATACTTTTAATATTAGAAAAATATCTATTTAAAGATTTCTTAGATAAACATCAAGTATTTGGTCATATATATACATTAATTTTAGTTTTAATTAGTTTTATTATATTTAACTCAGCTAATCTACATGAAGCATTTACATTTATTAAAAGTATATTTGGTTTTAATAACTTACCATTTAGTAATTTTAGTACAATATATTACTTACGTAGTTACTTAGTAGTCTTAATATGCAGTTTTATATGTGCAACCCCAATTATAAATTTAATAAAAAAAGTATTTGACAATAAATCATTAAAACCAATCGGTAATATCTTAGAAGTAAGTTGTAGTATGGTCCTATTAATTATTATAACTGCCTTTTTAATAGATGCTTCATTTAATCCATTTTTATATTTTAGATTTTAGGTGATAGAATGAAAAATAAAATAATAACAATAAGTTTTATAATTATCGTATGTGGAATGTTTATACTTAATATTATAATTAAAGATACTGATTTATCTTATAGTGAAAGAAGATATTTAACAAAGTTTCCAACTATAACTTTAAATGGGTTATTAAACGGTGATGTTGTCAATCAATTTGAAGACTATAGTTCTGATCAATTTATCTTAAGAGATACATTTAGAAGTATAAAAGCTTGGTTTCAATATAATATATTAGGTAAACAAGATAATAATAATTTATTTATCGAAGATAATCATATTATAAAAATAGATTATCCTTTAAATATTAATAAAGTTACTGGTTTTATTAATAAAATGAATTTATTATATAATACTTATTTAAAAGATATGAATGTCTATTATAGTATTATTCCTGATAAAAATTATTATGCTAGTGATAATCATTTAAAAATGGATTATGAATTATTATTTAATATGGTAAATAGTAATTTAGATTACATGGAATATATTGATATAACAGATAAATTAGATTTAAGTAAGTATTATTATACCGATATTCATTGGAAACAAGAATATTTAGGTGATATAGTTGATTTATTAAGTGAAAAAATGAATTTTAAAATAACTAATAAAGATTATACTTATCATGAATTTAATGATTTTAAAGGAACATATTATGGTCAAATAGGACTTAAAGTACCTACTGATAAATTAGTTTATTTAACTAATGATATTATTAATAATGCTAGTGTATATGATGTAGAAAGTGATTTAAATACAGTATATGAAGAATCCTCTTTAGGTAAAATGGATTCTTATGATGTTTTCTTAGGCGGAGCATCATCAATTATCGAGATTATAAATAATTCTACTACAAGTGATAAAGAACTTATTATATTTAGAGATTCTTTTAGTAGTAGTTTAGCCCCTTTATTAATTGAAGGTTATAAAAAAATAACTTTAATAGATTTAAGATATATTCAAATGAATTTATTAAGTAATTATGTAAACTTTGATAAGCAAGATGTTTTAATTTTATATAATACATCTATTATAAATAGTAGTGATATGTTAAAAATATTTTAGATTATGCTATAATTAATTTAGGTGGTAATTATGAAAAAATATTTCTTAGTAATGATATTATCTATTTTATGTTTAACTGGTTGTGAAAATAAAAAAGATGTTACTATTAATCTAAATGACAATGTTTATTATTATACTGATGTTGAGTTAACTGATAATAATTGTGGTGGTTTTGCTTTTATTGAAAGTGGTTTAGATAGTATTGATGAAGAATTTATTACGAAATACGATGGGCTTAATGCAGTAGATAAAATAGCCTTAAATGAAAGTAATTATATTGTATATGATTCAAAAAAAGAAGAAGAAGTAAAAAAACTATGGGATAAGTTAGAAGCTCCAAGTCGTGGGGTAAGCGACTTTAATGTATCATATACAAACCATGAATTTAATTTTAGTTATTGGTATATTAATTTAGTCAAAGATAATGATGGCAATTTCTTTAAATCTGGGGATAAGTATTATGATTTAGCGGTGTCTTTAGGGCAAGAAATAGCCGATTTTAAAAGTGAGGCTTTAAATATTATAAGTAATAATGGTGGATATCGTTTACTAGGTACATGTGGTGGCCCAGCTTATGAAATAAAATTACTAGATGAAGATACTTGTAATAAATATAATTTAAAATGTGACAGATGGTAAAAAGCCATCTTTTTATTAAAGGAATTATTAAATATGAATAAAGAATATATATTTAAAAAATTAGAATTATCTAACTTTAGAAGTAAATTTCATTTAAAAGAAAAAGATATTATTTATATAAAAGAAAAGGGAATAGATATAATTAGAGAACATGCATATACTTTTATAACTAAAAGATTAGCTCCTAAAGTGATTTTAAATGATGGTGTCCAAACGCCAATGAAAGGGCATCCTGTATTTATTGCCCAGCATGCTACAGCCACATGTTGTCGTTCATGCCTTTATAAATGGCATAAAATAAAGAAAGATAAAGAGCTAAGTAAAGAAGAAATAGATTATATCGTAGATATAATTATGTTGTGGATTAATAAAGAATTAAATAAGTACCATATATTAAATAAAGAATAAAATATAATGGTGATATTATGTTTAGTATGAAAGATGCATTAGATGCTGCTAAAGAATTAAATATAAATTTTGATAAATTTCCTCCAGAAGATTTTTTAAGAGGATTAAATATTGAATTAGAACATGGGCTTATAAATGAAGGGACTAACGTTACTAATGATGATTTATTATTAACTGCTAAAATAGCTTTAGCGCATTTAAATGAATTTCCTAATTATTATAATAAAGATTATGGATTAAAAATGTTTGAAAAGTACTTAAAATATAAATTAAAAGGGCTATAACGAATAAATTTTGTTATAGTTTTTAAAATTTTATTAATAAAAAAAGGAAATAATAGATTTTTAGATAATAAGTATATTAGAGGTATGAAAATATGAAAAATGAAATATTATTATTTGAAAATCAAAATGTTAAATTAGAAGTAAATATGAAAGATGAGACTGTTTGGTTAAGTACAGAACAAATGGCAAAATTATTTAATAGAGATAAATCTGTAATATCTAGACACATAAAAAATGCTTTAGAAGAAGAACTTGATGATACAACTGTTGCAAATTTTGCAACAGTTCAAAAAGAAGGAGAAAGAGTAGTAACCCGTAATATTGAATATTATAATTTAGATGTTATTATAAGTGTTGGGTATAGGGTAAAAAGTAATAATGGTGTAGCTTTTAGAAAATGGGCTAATAAAGTAATAAAAGATTATTTAATTAAAGGTTATGCAGTTAATAATAAAAGATTAGAGTATCTTGAAAAAACGGTTAAATTAATTGATATTGCTGGAAGAATTAATAATGAATTAAATGGTGCTGAAGCACAGGAAATTATTAAAGTAATAAATAGTTATTCTAATGCATTAAATTTACTTGATGATTATGATCATAAAAGAATAATTAAACCTAATGGAACAATAAATAATAATAAAATAACTTATGAGGATTGTATCAATATTGTTGGTAAATTAAAATTTAATTCAGATAGTGATTTATTTGCTTTAGAAAAGGATGAGGGGTTAAAATCAATTGTATCTACGATATATCAATCTTTTGACGGAAAAGACTTGTATCCAACAATAGAAGAAAAAGCTTCCAATTTTTTATATTTAATTACTAAAAATCATGTGTTTATAGATGGTAATAAGAGAATTGCAGCAACTTTATTTATATATTTCTTAGAATTTTATAATATACTTTATATTAAAGATAAACAAATTATAGATAATAATACTCTTGTTGCTATTACTTTATTAATTGCCCAATCTAATCCCAAAGAAAAAGATATATTAATTGATTTAGTTATGAATTTTTTAATTAAAAATTAAAAAGATAACCAACTATTTAGTTATCTAATCAACTGATTGTAAATTCTACTCCTATATAAAAACCATCAAAAGTTTCATTTTCATTTATAAAACAAGAATCTTTTATAAAACGATATTCCCCAGCTTCTAAACTGCCATAAATATATTCCCAATTAACTTCAATTTCCTTAGTATTATTACTTTCTAAATTCCAAAGTGGCTCATTAAATTCAGCATCATTTATTGTTTTTAAGATATGCCATTCATTATTATCTTTAATTTCCAAATGATAAGATTCGCTATATCCTAATAATTTATCACTATTATTTTCTATAATAAAAATTGCTCCTTTATTTGTTAATGAGTCATCTTTTATAGATACTATAATTTCGTTATTGTTAATATTAATATCAGATAAATTACCGATTCTAGAATCATTTTTTAAACTACATCCAGTTAAATTTAATATAACAATCCCTAAAAGTAAAATAATTGGAATTATTTTTTTCATAATAAAACCTCACTTATATGAATAAATATAACATACCCATTAATTAAATTCAATTTAATTACTTTATAAATTATTAAAGGAATGGTAAAATATTATAAATTTAATAGGAGGTATTTATGCGAAAATTAGTTATTTTAAGAGGTGCAATGGGAAGTGGAAAATCGACGTTTATAAAAAAGCATAAATTAGAAAAATATACTATTAGTTCTGATATTTTAAGATTAATGTTAAATGCACCAGAATTGAGTATTAATTATAATGAACAAATACCCCAATTTAATAATAAAAAAGTTTGGGATTTATTATATTATTTACTAGAAGAAAGAATGAAAAAAGGGGAATTTACAATAATTGATGCTGTTCATGCAAAATATGATGAATCACTTGCAATATATAAAAAGTTGGCATCTAAATATCGTTATAGATTATATATTCTAGATTTTACTGATATACCTAAAGAAGAAGTCTATAAAAGAAATTTAATGCGTGAAGAATATAAAGTTGTTCCAAATAAATCAATAGACAGAATTTATCAAATTTTTGCTAAAGAAAAAATACCAGCTACTTTTAAAATAATTAAGCCAGATCAATTTACTGATATTTTTAGTTCTTTTCCTATTTCTTTTGATAAATATAATAAAGTACACATATTTGGCGATATACATGGATGTTTTACTCCTTTAAATACTTTTTTTAATGAACATCCATTTTCTAAAGAAGAAGCTTATATATTTACTGGTGATTATTTTGATAGAGGTATTGAAAATTTAAAAGTATTTAATTTTTTAAATGAATTAAGTAATAATGATAATGTTTACTTACTTACTGGAAATCATGAAGATAAATTATATAAATATGCTTGTGATGATGAATTTAATATGGACTATGATATAAAAAATACTATAAAAGAATTAGAAGATAATATTACTAAGAGTGAATTAAGAGGTTTTATAAAAAAACTATCTCAGATATTATATATTTCTTATAATAATAAAATATATTTAATTAATCATGGAGGTATACCTTATTTTCCTAAAAAATCTTTAGATTTCTATAGTGCTAATTCTTTTATATATGGTGTAGATAAATACGAAACTAATATAGATGAAATATATAATAATTATATGTTAAAAAAACGTACTAAAATTTATCAAATACATGGTCATAGAAATATTAATAAAATAAAATATAATATGTATAAATTTTCAATTAATTTAGATGGTAATGTTGAAAATGGTGGATGTTTAAGAATATTAACTTTGAATAAAAATAAAGATTATTCATATAAAGAAATACAAAATAATATATATAATACTAATTTGTTTGAAGAAACTAGTGTTTATAATTTAATTAATGACTTAAGAAAAAATAAATATATATATGAAAAAGAATTAGGTAATAATATATCTTCATTTAATTTTTCAAAAGAAGCATTTTATAATAAGATATGGGATAGTATAACTACTAAAGCAAGAGGATTATTTATTGATACTAAAAATAATAAAATACTTGCTAGAAGTTATGATAAATTTTTTAATATTAATGAAAGAAAAGAAACAAAAATTGAAAATATATTTAATACTATTAACTTTCCTGTTAATTTTTACTTAAAATACAATGGCTTTTTAGGAATTTTATCAAGTAAAGATGGTGAACTTTTCTTTGCATCAAAATCTACTAATGATGGATTATATGTTGATTATTTTAAAAAGATATTTTTTCAAAAATTTAACAAAGAACAAATAAATGCTATTAAAGAAAAAATAATTAAAGATAATGTTACCTTTGTATTTGAAGTTATTGATAAAGATAATGATCCACATATAATT
>CALWAK010000008.1 GCA_944373095.1 uncultured Bacilli bacterium | reverse complement strand
GAGTGATTTAAAATCACCCATTTATATTAATTCATTTATCAAATTTATTGTCACCAACACTATTTGACAAAGAACCACAAGTTAAATTACCGATTTCCTACATTTTATTTTACCATTTACATCTAAAGAAGCCAAACATATTTCCAAACCTGTGGGTGCCCACAAAACTATTGTGGTGGGCACCCGTCTTGGTTTTCTTCTCGTAAATTATTTTTTTCTTAACATTTTATTCTTTTTCCTCGTCAAATGGGTATTTCTGTGCAAATGTGCAGAATAGCTGTTTCACAGCTATTCGGAGGACAACACAACCCGCCACGAAGTGCTGGAATTCGCACCACCACTGTAGTAGGCGAAGCTGAAGACCCCCGCAAGGCTACCATTGCCGCAGAAGCCACCGCGGTAGAACCACGGACTAGACGAATTGACAAAGTCCGCGTAATCGTTATTCCAGGCTAGGTAACTTCCACTATTGGCAATGACTTCTTTAGTAGCATCTCCTAAATGTCCTCTTGAATAATCATTGTAACTGGTTCCATATGTGTACGAATCATAATATTTGGAATCAGGTTGAGATAAACCAAAATAACGTGGGTAAAAGGCACCGGATGAATCAGTCATGTTACCCATGACGTACTCCCATGCACCACCACTCATATCATAGATACCATAAATAGTACCTGTTGTTGAAGCATTGACGCCAGTTGAAGTATTCCATTGATTACAAGATGTTGTAGATGTTGCGGATACTTTATCACCAGCGCAACCAGTGGTATAGTTACTATTTGGATTTGTCCATACTTCGCAATCAGCATTCATGCAAGTTGATGCATCTTTATATATTCCGTATTTTGAACTGGTTAGGTATGCTACTGCTCCCCATTCCATATTCTTCATCATGTGGGTATCTACTTCTGATGCAGATAAACCTAGTTTAGTAGTTGACTCAATCGCACGGGATGCATTAAACATTGCACTTACTGTTTGACTTCTTAAACTTGATACATTTGGTATTATAGTTACATCACTAGTTGAACCACTTGATTCAAATTTTCCTACCCATATTCCATTTAATTCGGTTGTACCAAATGTGAATGCTGGATGAGTTAACCACTCTCCATTTGATGAACCAGTTGATTTTGCAGTATCATTACTTTCAAATTCTACTTCGATCATTTGAGCGGTTGTACCAGTATTACCTTCGGCATTAAATAATTTATACTTATATCTTGGTATCCATACGTACATTTGTAGAACATCTGATATACTTACTGTTGTACCACTTTTAAATGAGCCATTTTCATTTATGTATTTCGCCTTTATTGAGGAATTGTTTTGATCGATTAAAATGGCATTGGCCCACTCATGATTATTATAGTTATACCATTCAGATGATACATTTGCTACTAATATGTTATTTGAATCATCATATGTGATTGGTATTAAACCAGCATATAACTCAGGTGCTGTTGCACCAGTACTGTCTTGATATCTTGTAGTAAATGTGACACTACATCTTGTGCCTGTTTGTGTAGCATTATATATTGTTATTGCCCAGTTATCATAATTCCAGATAGCATTAGCACCCTTATCACAAACTGTTGATACATAATAATTACCTTTTTCAGGAATTGTATCTGTTTCTTTTCCATCTACAAAGAACGCCATATATTCTTCATCTAATGGAGTTTCAATTAATTTCTTCTTATCTATAATAGTTAAACTTATTAAAGATATACTTATTATTAAAGAAGTAATAAATATTAATATATATTTTTTCATATCCTATCCTTTCTTACTCTATTATAACATGAGATTAAAAAATATATAATAATTTTTATGGTTTTAAACAAGTTATTGGTACTACTAAGATATTATCTTCTCTTTTATAAGCATATTTGCCTGATGCTACTAGTATCACTAAAAATGCTGGATTATTCATTTTATCAGTATCTATTTTATTTTTTAATTTAATTAAGTTATTTGCTGCTTCATTTATTAAGTTATCTCCACCTAATTTTATTTCTACTAAGCCATAAGAACCATTTCTCAAATAAATAACTGCATCACATTCTAGATTAGATGCATCTTTATAGTGATATACACTACCATTAATACTATCGGCATAAACTCTTAAATCTCTTATACATAATGATTCAAATATTAACCCAAAAGTATGTAAATCATTAATTAAATCATTTGGCCCTAAACCTAGGGAGGCCACTCTTTTGATGGGGCTACAAAGTATCTTGTATCAGATGTTCTTATTGCAGTTTTACTTCTTAAATTAGGATTCCATGCTACTGCATCTTCATTTTTTTAAAGTATTTATATAAGATAATACTGTATCAGTATCTAATGTATTTAAATCATTAGAAATCATATCATTTCTTAATGTTTCATTAGATGCTTGACTTCCAATATTTCTAGCATAACTTCTCATTAAGTGTTTTGCTCTTTTTTGGATTTCTAGTTACATTATCTACTCTTGAAATATCAGAATTAAAACTCTTCATAATAATCATATGCTTGATCTAAAGAATCTCTTTATCCATATCTATACTTCTTGGTCAACCATCTCTACAACATAAATATGCTATATCTTCTAAATTATATTTATTAATACCACTTATTTTTTTTGAACTATCAAATAAACTCAATAAACTAACTTCTCCTGTTGATTCACCAGACTCATATAAACTCATTGGTTGCATTAAAAGCCAACTAAATCAACAGTCGCAGTATGAAAAACATTTTGCATATTAGCAGGAACTGATGATCCAGTTAAAATAAATTAGCCTTCAACTCCTCGATGATCCACTTCGAATCTAAATGCATCCCATAACTTAGGAGCAATTTGCCATTCGTCTATTAATCTAGGAGTTTTTCCAGCTAGTAAAATACTAGGATTTATATCCGCCAATGAAATATTTTGGTTCACATCTTCAGGATTAGCTATATATAAGAGGCTATTGGCAAAATGTTTTGCAGGTGTTGTCTTCCCACACCATTTAACTCCTTGTATGAGTACTGCACCTTTTCCTTTTAATTTTTTTTCAAGTAATTTATCTGCAATTCGCATTTTAGATTCTTTCATATTCATCACCTTATTAAAAGTTTACCATAAAGAAGCATGTTTTTTAATGCTATTCGGTTATTTGTAGCAATTTCATTCGGTTATTTGTAGAATTATTATTAAATATACCACGTCCAAAAGACGTGGTATATTTAATATTTTTATAATAATTTATCATCTAATAAGAAATCTATTAAATTTAAATGGATAATTCCATTACGAGATAAATCTATTTTATCAAGTGATCTAACATATTTAGGATAATTATCATCAATATATCTATATGCCCCAAATTCTCTTTCAATCGCACTATCATTACCATATAATTCATAACTTACTTGTATATACTTTATTAAGCCACTTTTTTTAACTAAAAAATCAATTTCACCATTTTGGGTTATATTTGTGTAATGTAATTTTTTATTATTTTTGTAAAGTTATTACGGTTAACCGTAATAACTTTACTTTTTATAGAATTATTACGCTTAAATTTTATTTAGTATCTTTTAGATATCTTTTTAATAAGAAAGTTAAAAAATATGGAAATGTATAAAATTTATTATTAAAGCCTATATTTTTATTACATAATTTAATACCATATTTAATATCTTTATAGTTATTACTATCTATTAAATTATTTAAGGATATAGTAGAATTATCATTAGCTTTTACTTCTAAAGGTATTAAAGAATCTTTATTTCTTATAAAGAAATCCATTTCAATAGTACCTTTTTCATTTTTATAAAAATATAAATTATAACCTTCTTTTACTAACATATCTGCTATAATATTTTCATATATAGCCCCTTTATAAGTATTAAAATTTTTATTTTTTCTTAAATCATCTTGAGCTTCTTCATCTAATGATGCAATTAAAAGCCCAGTATCTGCAAAATATAATCGATAATTTTCTGGATTATAATTTCCTTTTAAAGGCAAAGAACATTCTTCTAGACAATAAGAAATATTTACTATACCAGCATCAGATAGCCAATCTGATACTCCTCGATATTCTCTATTTCTAGCTCCATCTGCTATTTTAGATATTTGAAATTTTTTATTTTCATTTCCTAAAAATACTGCTATTTTTCTATATGCATTTAATATTCTTGCTTTATCTAATCCGAAAGCATATTTAGCTATGTCTTCTTCATAATCTAATAAAATTTGTTTTTGCATATTTAAAACGCCACTAAAATTTTTATTTTCAATATATTTATTAACAATAGCAGGCATTCCTCCTAATATCATATAATCTTTAAAATTCATCATCATTACCTCAAATATAGTATTAGGTAGTGGCTTACACTCTTTCATATATGTATATAATTCTTCTATTTGATTATCTTTATAGCCTTTAGCCCATAAAAATTCTTCAAAATCCATTGAATACATAATATAATCTTGTTTATTTCCTACACTATTAGATTCTATTTCTTTATAATCAATTCCCATCATCGAACCAGAACATATAACATCAAATCTTTTATCAATATTAAAAGCCTTTAGTGAAGTAGCACAATTTATACAATCTTGCAATTCATCAAAAAATATTAATGTTTCTTTTGGTTCAAATATAAAATTTGGATTTATCATTGAAATATTACTTATTATTTTATCAACATTAAAACCATTATCAAAAATAGTTTTATACTCAGGTTGTAATGCAAAGTTTATTTCTACAAAATATTTATAATTATTTTTAGCAAAATTTTCTATTGAATCTGTTTTACCAATTTGTCTTGCTCCTTTAACTATTAACGGTAATTTATCTTTAGAGTTTTTCCAATCTATTAAATATTTATCTATTTTTCTTCTTAATCTACTCATTTTACTCACCTAAATTAATCTTATCACAAAATTCCAGCTATTTCAAACTTATTTTACACAAAATTCCAATCATTTTAGACCTATTTTACACATTTTTCCAAAATAAAAGAATAACTTAGTTTGTTATTCTTCATATGAACTAGTTATACCAAAGTATTCTTCTAGAGTAATCCAATCACCATTATTATATAACTTAGTTGCTAAATCAACACCTACATATCTAAAATGCCATGATTCATATTTATACCCTGTAATATCTTCTTTACCTTTAGGATATCTTAAGATAAAACCATATTTATAACAGTTATTAGATAACCATATAGCTTCTTCTGAATCATCAAAAGTACTATTTATTTGATTAACATCAAAAGCTAAACCTGATTGATGTTCCGAATATCCTGGTCGTGCTGAATAAGTATCAGCAGCCTCCTTACCATCTCTTGCTACATAATTATTATAAATTCTATCTTGAGTACTATATGATCTAAAACCACTAGATAAATAGATATTTAAGTTTTCCAATTTAGATGCTGCTTGCATCTTATAAAATGCATTAGTAGTAGTACTAGTTAAACCATTACCATAATCATCTGGTAGAGAATAAGTTTTATTTACTACTAATACTCCATCTATATAAGTAACACCATTTTTAGTAATACCACTAAATCCTTTAGAAGTAGTAAATTCTATTATATCATCAGTATTATTATCTACCATATTAGAATCTTCTACTTCTAGAGTAAATTCTTTTTTACAAACATTACCACTACTATCTTTAGCTACATAATATAATTTATATATACCTACTTTATCAAAACTATAATCTCCTTCAATAGATACATCTATATCTTCATTAGAATTATCTGTTACTGATACATTTTCTAATAAATCTATTTCATTACCTAAAGTAGTAGTTAAATAATCTTTATATTCTATAGTAGGTATTGTAGTATCTACTATATTAATATTTATATTATAATTATATTCTTTATTATTATGTTCTATTAATATATTAATATCTTTATTACCTAGTTTAGAAGTATCTATAACTTCTTCTTTAGATAATATTTTATAATTATTATTATTTTTAATTAAATCTAAATTAGTAATAGTACTATTAACTTCTATATTTAAGTTATCTATTAATTCTATATTAATTTTATCTTTTTTAAATATTAAAATTAATACTATAATAATTACTAATATTAATATAATACATATACTTTTTCTAATTCTTTTTTTTCTTCTTTTCATAATATCACTCTGTTCTTAATGCTACTACTGGATCTTTTTTACTAGCTATTTTAGCTGGTATAAATCCTGCTATTACTGTAAGTAAGATACTTATTATTATTAATACTATAGCACCTACTAAAGGTAACATAGATATATTACTTATATTTACTATACTTTTAATAATTATATTTATAGGTATATTAAGTAATAAAGTAACCACTATACCAAATATACCGGCTGTTAATCCTTCAATTAATGTTTCAGCATTAAATACTCTTGAAATATCTTTTTTAGATGCCCCCATCGCACGTAGGATACCTATTTCTTTAGTTCTTTCTATAACAGATATATAAGTAATAATAGCAATCATTATACTAGATACTACTAAGCTTATTGCTACAAATGCTATTAAGACACTACTTATTACATTTACAATAGTAGATACTGAATCAATCATTATACCTACTACATCAGTATATTTAATTTTTTCTTCTTCACTTAATGATTCATTATACTTATCTATTATATTTTCTATTTCTATTTTAGAATCAAAATCTTTAGGATATAAATTAATACCATCTGGATCATCTAAATTAGCAACCCCTAATTTATTTAAGTTTTCTTCATAACTAGAACTAGAATTTTCAGTATAATTTTTAATAAATTCAGCTAATTCACTTTCTGATAAACTTTCTAAATATTTTAATTGTTCAGGTGTTAATTTACTCATATCAAATTCTTCAGAAGTACTAAATTCACTATTAGTAAATACATTAATATTAGGATTACTTAGTTGTTCTTTTACTATTTGTGTATCATTTATTTCATTTATTACATATTCTACTAAATCATGAGTATATCCTACCATTCCCGTAGAAGCATTAGTAGTAACTGCTTCATCATTAGGTTTTATAATACCAACTATTTTAATATCTACTGCTTTACTTATAATATCTTTCATATAGGTAGTATCATTTTTCATATTAACCCATAACCCATTTTCTTTTTTATAATAATCAGTATTTAATACTAATTTAAAAGTTAATCCTAGTAAATCTTTAGTTTCATAAGAGGTATTTTCAAATAATACTTCTTTACCATTTACCATATTATTAAATTGTTCTTTTAAATAACTTTGATCTAAAATACCTAAGGAATATAATGTATAATCAGATATTTGATTATTCTTATCTACTAATAATACTACTTCATTATAATTACTTGGCCATACTCCATCTACTAAGTCATATGTTTGTTTATTAAATTCATCATTATCTAATAATTCATAAAATACATCATAATTAGACATATAACCACTATAGGCACTAGAAATACCTGATGTAGACATACCAATCGCATCAAATACCGTAGTTGGATTAACTTGAACTATTTTATCTTTTGTATCAGCTTTATATAAATTTAAATCTATATCATAAGTATATTCTATATTAGAAGTATAATCTTTTATATTAGTTTGATTACTTTCTATATATTCTTTAAATTTCTTTAAATCATTTTTCTTTACTTCCTGTGTCATTGAAGTTAATACATCACCCATTACATTAACAGAATGAATTAAATCATCATTATATTCTACTTCTTCTTTACTTCCTACAATAGAACTTAATAATCCAGACATATCAATACTTTCTTTTTGAATACTTAATGGATATGATGCTAGTGTTTCTTCTTCAGTCTTATCTATATAATTTTGAATACCATTAGATAAAGATAGTATTAATGCTATACCAATTATTCCTATTGAACCAGCAAATGCTGTTAATATAGTTCTCCCTTTTTTAGTCATTAAATTATTTAAACTTAATGATAAAGCTGTTCTAAAACTCATAGATGTTTTATTACTCTTAGAAGTATTTTTATTAGTATTATCTTCTATACCATCAAAATAATTAGAATCATGAGTTATTTCTCCATCTAATAATTTAACTATTCTAGTAGAATATTTATCTGCTAAATCAGGATTATGAGTAACCATAATAACTAATTTATCTTTTGCTATTTCTTTTAATAATTCCATAACTTGAATACTAGTTTCGGAATCTAATGCTCCGGTTGGTTCATCCGCAAGTAAGATATCTGGGTCATTTACTAAGGCCCTTGCAATAGCAACCCTTTGCATCTGGCCACCACTCATTTGATTAGGTCTTTTATGTATCTGGGCTTCTAATCCTACTTTTTTTAAAATAGCAATACTTCTTTTTCTTCGCTCTTCTTTTGATATTCCTGATAAAGTTAAGGCTAATTCAACATTTTGTAGTGCTGTTTGATGAGGTATTAAATTATAACTTTGAAAGACAAACCCTACACGATGATTACGATAAACATCCCAATCATGATCTTTATAATTTTTAGTACTAATATCATTTATAATTAAATCACCAGATGTATATTTATCTAAACCACCAATAATGTTTAACAAAGTAGTCTTACCACTACCACTTTGGCCTAAAATAGAAACAAATTCATTTTTTCTAAATTTTATATTTATATTTTTTAATGCTACTTGTTTGCTATCAGCTACTTCATATACTTTCGTAATATTTTTTAACTCTAACATAACTTCTCCTATCTACTCATTAATTATACAATAAAATACTCTAAAATATTATCTATTTTAGAGGTATTTACATATTTAAAAATATATTAACTTTACAAAAAAAGCAATTTTTATTTTACATTTTGAGAAAGTTTTAATTTACAAAAAAAGAAACCTAATTTCTTAGATTTACTTATTTGTATCTTTATAATAATGTATTTCTTGTAAATTACTACTTGTATTATCTAATAAGTCTATTTCTTCATCTAATAAGTCAGTATTATCTATTATTCTTTCTATTAATAATTGAACTTCTCTAATATTATGACATTTATTTATATCTATATTGTATCTTTTTAATGTTTTTATATCATCTTCATTAATTAAGATATTATTAACATTTTTTAACATTATTTATTAAATTTAAGCTCTGAAGTTTTAATACCTCTATTATGCTTAATTTCCTCCCATACCATATCTTTTTTAAATAAACATACCACATTAATAGGGATCCAAGTTAATATAAATAAAGCAAATAATGCGATAGCACTTAATACATTTTTAGCTTTTCTTTTATTATATTTTAAAACAAATACACTAACAAATATTCCACCTATATAAGTTAATATAAAGAAGAATGCTCCAGATGAAAATAACGCTGAAAATAAATCATATAAACGAATATTAAATACTCTAAAGAATATTAAGGCAATAAATTCTAATAAACATATTACTTGGACAACTGGAGCAACAAAATTCATAAACATATCAAATGATGGTTGATTACCAGTTTTTAAAAAATGACCAAGTAAATCTTTCCAATATAATTTTAAGCATTGTAAGCAACCAACACTCCATCTTTTTCTTTGTTTCCAACTAGCAACAAAATCAACTGGTTGTTCATCATAAGTAACTGCTGATTCAACAAATGCGATTCGTTCATCTCTTAGAGCACATAAAGCGGTAAACTCAATATCTTCAGTTAAAGTATGAGTATCAAAACCATATTCGTCAATAATCTCTTTTTTTACCATAAAACCTGTTCCATTTATTGAGGCTGATTGAGACATTGCCATACGAGCACGATTAAAGAAAAAGTTTTGCATATAATAATACAACGAATAAGAACCACTTATCCAGTTATCAGAAATATTTTTGCTATCACGAAATCCTTGAGCAACACGATACCCACAACATAAGGCATCATTCATTCTTCTTAAAAAATCAGGATGAACTATATTATCAGCATCAAAAATTATATAAGCATCAATTGATTTATCTTTTTTTAAAATATCAAAAACATATCTTAAAACTTCACCTTTAGATTTTACTTTCTTCTTAACATCAATTACAATTCCACCAGCATCACGTGCTACTTTAGCTGTATTATCTGTAGTGTTATTTACAGCGACATAAACATCATAAAGATTTTTAGGATAATTACATTCTAATAATGAAGTAACTAAATTACCAATTACTTGTTCTTCATTACGTGCTGCTACTATAATAGCAAACTTTTTCTTTGGATCATGGGGAATAATTCGAAATTTTTTAGGCCTTATAAAGCCATAAATACCAGTAATTGAATAATATAAACCATAAAATAATGTTAAACCAAAAAACACATAATAAATAAATTGTATCATTACAAACATCCTTACTAATTCACAATTATATTGTACCCTTTTTACAAATTTTTGTAAAGGTTATATTAGCGTTGGTCACTAATCGTTGCACTACTATTGCTTGCTGATAAAGCACTGGTTGGATCATATGGTGCACCAGTTTTAGTACTGGATAACAAAGCTATATCTACAGCATTTTCTGGTATTCCCCAAGAATTACCAGAAAATTGAAATACAGCATTATCTACTACATATCCTCTTGTATTAAAACATACATTATTCATTATAATTCCGGTTGAATTAGGATTTAAATAAGCTGGTTGACGCAAATTATAAAATATATTATTACGGACTAATAAGTTAGTTGCTCCTAATTGTGTAACAAATCCCCTATTAACTACCCAAGTTGAAGAATCACCAGCTTGTTCTGGACCATATATTTCATTATCTAAAATTTGATCATTATTTCCTGCAACTTGAATAAATTCTACAGGATAAGGATTATTACTTGTCATATTAAACCCTTTAATAGTTACATTATCAGCACTAACTAAAAAAGGAACAATTGAATTTTCTAATAATATATTACTGCCTCGATACCCTTTTAAGGTTAGTCCTGGAATATTTAAATTAAGTTGATTACTAATTGGATAAGTTCCAAGAAGTACATTTATAGTACTATTAGGTTTAGCCACTGCTAAGGCTTCACTAATGGTTTGAAAAGGATTTTCCTGACTACCATCACCACCAAGAGCGGCACTAGATAAAACGTACAAATTATATGGGTTTGCTGCAATGCTCCCAGCTGGACCAGTGGGTCCGGTTGCTCCAGTAGGGCCAATTAATCCCTGTGTACCGGTTGGGCCTGTTGGTCCGGTTGGTCCGGTTGCACCACTTGGACCAGTTGGACCAGTTACTCCTGGAATACCTTGTTCACCAGGTATTCCTTGTGGACCAGTTGGACCGGTTGGCCCAATATCCCCAGGTAATCCATCATTTCCTGCTGGGCCGGTCGGACCTGTTACTGGATATAAACGCATACAAGGAGCACAGCAAAAGTTAGTATTTCTTTCTAAACAACCCATAAAATTCCCCCAATATATTTTATGAGTAAAAGTATTATTATTTACATAAAAAATACTAAGTGTTTTATCTTAGTATTTATAAAATTATATTATCTCTAACTGAATTAACTCCTATTGTATAGTAATTATAAATATTATTAATAACTTTATTACTTATAATTAAGCTAATGTTATCTAGTCTTAATATTTTATAATACTTATTATATCTATCTTTTAAGAATAAATTATCTTTATTATAATAATTCTTAAAGTTAAATTTAGTTATCATTAAAATAGGATTATAGTACTTTATTACTTCGATATTAGGATGTTTATGATATCTATTATGATAATTACTAATTAAATATTTAATTTTTTCATAATCTAATTCTAAAGATAAAGTAACTTTATTAACTCCTAGGCTATGTAAAAAAGCTACTGCATAAGAATTACATACATTAAATGTATAATCAGTATCTACATTAGTATTAATATTTAATGCTCCTAATTCACTAACTAATGAACCATTGGGTATACTATTATATTTATTCATAACAGGTAAGTAATAATTCTTATTTAAGATATAAGTTTTATCATATTCATTACTTACTTTATTATTATTTAATAATAAACAAGTTTTTTCATTATTAACTGGATAATCTTTTAAATCAATATAATATTCTTCTTCTTTAAAATTATTTTTACCTATTCTTAAAGTATCTAACTTATTTAAAACATTTCGTCTTAATTCATTAATTTCTTTTAAAGGAATAAATATATTATTATCTATATTTACTTTTATATTATTTATTTCATAAACAGTATTACCTATCTTTTTTAGTTTTAATAATATATCTTCTTTAGTAGTACTAATATTATTAGCTTTATCAACTACATTACCTAATACTTTAACATTATTTATACCATCACTAACTTCTAAAGATATATTATTATTTATAAATGCATTAAATATCATATCTATTTTAACTTTTCTAGGATATTTATTTATATATTCACCAATAGAATTATTAATATATTTAGAACTAGTTAAATATACATTAGAATTTATATCTACATTATCTTTTACTTTTATAGTTATTAATTCATCTTTTTTAGCTTCTTTTACTAGTTTTTTATCTTTATAAAAATCATTAACTATAACCCCAACATCTTTACTACCTACTATTCTTAGGCCATCACCTATATGAATATCATCTACTAATTTTATAATTATATTATTTTTAAATGCATTAATAACTTTACCTATTAATACCCCAGTATTATTAGGTCTTTTAGGATTAATTATATCCGTACTATTAAATAAGTAACCCCTAGTATATTCTCTATTAAATAATTTCTTTAAATCATTAAGTAATTTTTCATTTACAACTACTTTACCAGTTCTATAATAATTATCTATAGTATCTCTATATAATTTAGTAACTATATATACATAATAAGGTGATTTCATTCTACCTTCTATTTTTAGAGAAGATATACCTGCATCAATTAGTTTATCTATATCATATATACTACATAAATCCTTACATGATAATGGATATTTATCAGTAGGATTTAATACTTTATTATTACTTATAACGTCGTAATTAAGTCTGCAAGAACCAGCACATTCACCCCTATTGCCACTTCTACCGCCTAAGAAAAAAGACATTAAGCATTCTCCTGAATAAGACATACATAAAGAACCATGGCCAAATACTTCTAAATCAAGATTAGTATTTTCTTTTATATATTTTATAGTATCTAAACTTGTTTCTCTAGCTAATACTACTCTTTTAACACCAAGGCTCTCCATTAATTTTACACCATCTAAATTATGGATATGCATTTGGGTAGACGAATGAATTTCTAAGTTAGGAAACTTTTTACGAAGTAAGTCTAACATACCGATATCTTGAAGTAATATAGCATCAACATTATTTTGATGTAAAAATCTTACATAATTTAAAAAGTCCTCTACTTCATCTTCAAATATTAAAGTATTACAAGTAATATATACTTTTACTCCATATAAATGACAATATTTTATAGCCTCAACTATTTCTTCATTCGTAAAATTTGTTAAAAATGCTCGTGCACCAAAACTTTTACCACCTAAATATACCGCATCACATCCAGCCATAACAGCTAGCTTTAAAGCTTCCATTGACCCTGCTGGACATAACAATTCTATTTTTTTCATAAGTACTCCTTTCTTATTAGAGATTATAACATAAAAAAAAGACTAAAAAGTCTTATTTCAAAAAATCTTCTAAATCATCTTTAGTCATAAAGCCAATATTTTTCTTTACTGGTTTAGTATCATCAAATAATATTAATGTTGGGATAGACATAACACCAAATTTCCTTGCAATATCACTATGAATATCAACATTAACTTTTAAAATATCAAAGTTAACATCTTCTAAAACTTTTCCCATCATTTTACATGGACCACACCAATCAGCATAAAAATCTACTAATACTTTCTTACCCTTTAACTCACTATTAAAATCTTCATTTTCTAAATGTTTAATCATATTTACCTACTTTCTATATTTATTAATTATATCCATAGCACCATCAATATTTAGTTTATCCTTATTAATTAATTTCTCAGCCATTTCTTCACTTAATATATCATATTTAACTAAAATTTCAAATGCTTCTTTATTATATCCTTCTTTATCATCTTTATACTTATTTTGTAGTTCTAATATTTCTTTAACAGCAGTTGCTTCATCTTTAATAACATCCCCTAAAAATGGTGTACCCATAAGTATTTTATTAGCAAAATCACTTTCTTTAATTAGTGGTGCTGAAAAACTTAAATTAGAAAATACAAATAAGAAAACAAAGATGATTAAATAATATTCTATAAAACCAAATATTAAACCTAGTATTTTAGAGAATAAACCAAATACTATTGTTAATCTTAATATTTTTTCTAATATACCACTAGCAAATATAACTACTTTTAAAAGTACTTCTAATATAGAAAAAATAATTAAAAATGCTATACCTTCATAAATAAGAATATTAAAGACACTTATACCAGCAAGTTTTCCCGAAAAATTAAAAAATGGTAAATAAGTATACATTAATTCTGATAGAGGATTTTTTAAACTAAATGCTAATATTATTACAAGTAATGTACCAAAAAATGATACAGTACTTTTAATAACTCCCCTTTTAAAACCTACTAAAGCTCCAAATAGTAATAATACTATAATAATAGCATCTACTATGCTTACCACTATATCACATCCTTTAGTTTAGTATAAATCAATTTGATTGAAAAATAAAGTAAAATATGCTAGAATGAGCATAACTTAAAAGAGGTCGAACTATGAATAATAATAAATATATTGTATTTAAAATAAGTGATAATTTAAAAGAAAAATTAATTAATTATTATATGAAATATCCAGCTAGAAAGACCCCACCATATGCTGTATTTCAAGCTATTAACTATGATACAATCATTACATTATATGAATCAGGTAAAGTAATGTTTCAAGGATTATCTGCCGATATTGAAGCTAGTATGTGGATTGAACAAGAAAGAATATTAAATAATCGTATTATATCAATAGATGGAAAAGAAAAGAAAAAAGAAGATACTAAAGTATTTTACGATACAGATACTATTGGTTCTGATGAAGTTGGTACAGGTGATTATTTTGGACCAATTGTTGTAACAGCTACTTTTGTATCTAAAGAAAACATAACTTTTTTAAAATCTTTAGGGGTAAGAGATTCTAAAAAAATAACCGATGAAAAAATAATTGATATAGCACCTAAAATAATAGCAAAAATACCCTATGTTACTTATATATTAGATAATACTTCTTATAATAATTTAAAAGAAGAAGATAAGAATATGAATAAAATAAAAGCTATATTACATAATAAAGTATTAACTTCGTTAATAAAAAAAGATAACTATCCATATAAAAAAATAGTTATCGATCAATTTGTATATCCTAAAAAGTTTTATGAACATATAAGTAATTGTAAAGAAAAAATAACTAATGTTACATTTATGACTAAAGCTGAAGATAAAGTTATGTCAGTTGCAGCCTCATCTATTATAAGTAGATATATATTTTTAAAAGAAATGAAAAAGATGAGTACAGAACTTAATAGTCAAGTTCCACTAGGAGCAGGTACCGATGTCGATAAATATGCTAGTACTTTAGTATCTAAAATAGGTATTAATAACCTAAAAAAATATGTTAAATTTAATTTTAAAAATACTGATAAATTAAATAGTTAATATAAACATTTCTAAAGCCAACCATTTATCAATTTTACCAACTTTAATATCATAATCATAATCGGCTAATAAAATAATTTTTTTCTCTAATTCTTCCAAAGTATAACAAGAAGCATTTTTTAATAATTTATCTAATTGCCAATCTTTAATATTCAATACATTTAATAATTCTCTTTTACTTTTATTTCGATATTCTTCTGTTACAATAAGCATCAACCTATATTCACGAGCCAGTAAATTAAATAGACTTAATGGCTCTATTTTTTTTATTTTTAAATCATTTAATATTCTAAAAGACTCATTTATATTCTTATTTATAACAGCATCTATAAATTTAAAATTGTTCTCTTCTAAAGACATAGATACTAAGTTAATTACATCGTTATCTTCAATTTTACATGGTTTACTATAATATAAAAAAATTTTTTCTAAATTATTATAGGCAATATCATAATTATCTAGAGAACTCTTACTAATATATGTAGCACTTTCTATACTTAAAACATATCCATTTTTTTTAGCTATATCAAGTAATCTACTTACTATTTCTTTTTGGTATAAAGGTTTAATTATATTATAATGAAACTTATCTTTAATAGTTTTAACAATTTTTAATCTTTCATCTACTTCCTCACATGTAAATATAATATCAGTATTTAAATTAGGATTTTCTAAATACTTATCTAATACTTTAGTATCACTTTTAGTACTTAAAAATACTGCATTTTTTATAACCATTATTTTTTTAGATAAAAAAAGATCTGTATAATTAGCTTCCATTACTATATCTTCTAAACTACTTTTTAAATAATCAATAACTTCATATTTATTATTATCTACTAACTTCTTAATTTCTTCATCAATAATATGATAACTATTATTTACTATAAGATAAATCATTTTCATCACCAATAAAATATTACCATAAAAAAAGAAGTATTTAAAGTTACTTCTATCTAATACGATACTCTTCTTCAGGAATATCATTTAATGATTTAACATTTAATCCTGATGAAGAATTTACTACTTTGTTATAAGTATTTAAATCATTAGTTTTTGGTAATTCAATATCCTCTTCACTAACTACTTTATTACTATTTAAATCAGGTACTATAGTAGATTCTTTTACTGGTACTTCTTCAATTTTAGAAGTATTAGGTAAAACTATATCATCAAATGAAAAATCTTCTATAATAGATTTTTCTTCTTCTTTTACTTCATTTACTAATGGTTTATCTTCTTCAATAACTATCTTATTATCAGGATTTTCAATAGTACTATCATCTTTATTTTCATTAACAATACTATCTTTTTTCTTTTTAGTATCATTTAATGCTAAAATAAGAGTTATTATAAATAAAAGAAGTAGAATACCTATTACAGAAAATAATATAATAGGAAAATTTTCATTACTATATAATTTAATCATAAAGTCTTTCATAACACACCTCTATTCTTTCTATATATAGAATACCATAAATTATTAATACTTGGCAATATCTTATAAATATTTTGGTACAACAATTAATAAAGTTATTACAACTACTAAAAATAAAATCATTAGTATAGTAAATTTAAATGGTAAAATATTAATTTTCTTTGTAATTTCCTCATCCTTTATTCTATCTAATTCAACTAATAAATTATTTATAATACTTTCTAATTCATTGATATTTTTACAAATACTCATATCTTTAAGATATTCACTTATAATACTATTTGGAATATAATTACCTAAATCTAATAAAGCATTTTGATAATTCTTTCCTTTAATAGCAACTTTTAATTCTTTAGTAAAACTATTATTTATACTATTACTACTAATTAATAATAAATCATCTATACTTTTATAACTATTAATACTTAATAATAACATATTAAAATATAATAAAGCATCATTCATAATTTTATTATTTCTACTAATTAATTTAGAATTAATAAGTACATCCTCATATACAAAATGAAATAATACCACAAATAATATACTAAGTATTAAGCCATATACAGGTACTAATATAAATACTAAGAATATAATACATTCTATTATTAATCTAGTGATAATAAAACTACTTGTAGTTAATTTATTAGAATAACCTAAACTTTTTATCTTATTATCTATTTTATCTATATAACTTTTAGGATATATAAAAGATACAACATTATTCATCTTTAACCTCCAATAAATTTCTAACTATATAAATAAATAATGTGTAAATAATTATTATACTTATTAATATAAATATACCTAAACCAGTAAATAACTTATTAAAATAATTAGGTTTTAAAAATACTATAAATATATATAATAATAAAGGTATTATAAGTGCTATTAAAAATAAATAATTATAAATATCAGTTTCTTTAATAAATTTATCCTTGTGATCATATTTTTCTTTTAAATAATTATAGATATTATTAAATATATCTTTATAACTTATATTTAGTTTTTCCCCATAGTTAATAATTAAATAAATATATAATATATCTCTTAATTTACATCTTTTATAAAATCTTTTATACGCATTAGCTAAAGATAACCCATGTTCTAAATCATCATTTATTTTATCTAATTCATCTTTAATAGAAGTATTAATCATTTTACTAGCATAACATATACCTTCTTTAATACTGCTATTATTATTTAAAGAAAAATTAATACACCTAATACTTAAAAATAAATCTTTATTTACTTTATTAACTTTTTTTTGAAACGTATACTGCCAAAATAAATCAGGAATAAAATAAGCAATAATAACGCTTAAAGATAAAGTAATAATATTAACAGGTAATAAATTAAAACACATAACAATAATATTTAATATTAAAACTAAAATAATAAATACTATTTTTATAGTAAAATAATCTATATTTTTTTTATACTTATATTCAGTTTTTAAAATATATTTATCGTATTTTTTAGATATTTTATTAATTAATTCATAACTACCTAAATCTTTACTTAATGTATGAATAAATTTCCAAAATTTAATATATAAATTAGAAAATATAAATACATTATTAATATCATTTTCTAAAGCAAACTTAGCTATTCGTTTTTCTTTTTTTAAACTTATAAATATTCTAAATATAAATATTATAAATAAAAGAATAATAATAAATAAAATTACTTGTAAAATAGCTCTATTCATTTTATTACTCCATTAAATATATCATCTATTAAATTTATACCCATACTTTTTATTTTATTGTAAGATTTAGGAATATGAGAATATAATATAAATTCATCATTTTTATATTCAAATATAGTCTTTAAACTATTATTATTTACTTCTTTAATACTTATTACTTTTCTTTTATTATCAGGCATCTTTTCTAAATAAACAATAATATCAATAGAATTTAATATATAATAATTAATTAATTCTTTTTCTAATAAAGGATTAGTAACTAATATTTCTTTATTAATATCTTCTAAATAATCTATATTATTAGTAGTATAAGATGCTATAATACCTTTAAATTTATTCATATACATAATATTTTCTAATAAATTATTATCTATCGAAGATAATACTATATTATCAGGATATAAATTATTTAAATCATTAACATTAATATTATTAATATTTAATACATTAGACTTATTTATATTTATAGAATTATCATTATCATAAATAACTACTCTATTTTCTTCTGGTATAGTATTAATAAAAGTATTTAGAAATGTCGATTTACCTGAATCGGATGAGCCACATACTAATATATTTAACTTAGCAAGAACACATGCTTCTAAAAATCTTGCCATATACGGAGTTAAAGACCCTAATCTAATTTGTTCATTAAAAGAAGTAACATTCGCATTATATTTTTTTATAGTAAATATAGGATTATTAACACTAGGTGGTAAACATGCAAATAATGTACTTCCATCCATTAACTTAGCATTAATAATAGAAGAATTTTTATCATAATAACATTTATTATTATTTAATAACTTATAAATAGTATTAATAATATGATCATTATTAATAAATGAAATACTATTATCTTTTAAAATACCATCTCTAGTTTCTATATATATATCCTTACAATTATTTACCATTATTTTAGATACAGCATTATCTTTTAATACTGCACTAATTGGTCCATTGCCATTTATTTCATTATCTACTAAATTATATAAATAACTTCTTTCTACAGCAGATAAATTCATATCTTTAGTAACTAAATCTAATTTTTCGACTATTAAACTACTATTTATTTCTTTATTAGCAGAATCTATAATACTTTCAATAAGTATATTTTTTAATCTTTCTAATTCATCTTTATCCTTAAATATTTCATAATCTTTTTCATATCTTAAATTATCAGGTTTTAAATTAAAATGATTAACTAAATTACTCATTAGTATCATCTCCTCTCACTAATAAATCAGTTGCAATATTTAATAAAGATTCATAATCTTTACCATATACTTTAGGAACTTTTTTATCTAGAGTTATAATCTTCCCATTCATAACATAAGAATCTATATTAGGTATAAAAAATTGACTAGATAAAGAATAATCTATATTAGTTTTAATAATATTTTTTATATCATATAAACTAAAATAATCTTTATAAGGATTATAAGAATTATTAAGTAATATCTTATATTTATCTATTTTTAAATCATTAAATATTTTAATGATAGATTTCATATTTTTTAAGTTAACTGCATCATTTCCAATAATATATAATATTTTATCTACTGCATCTAATGTATATAAATTTAACTCATTCAATAGATGTGTTGTATCAATTAATATCACATCATATAAAAAACTTGCTCTATCTATTATTTCTTCAATTAGTGAATTACTTATTTTACCAGCACTTCTTGGATCAGTAAAACATGGTAAAACATCTATATAATTATCATATTTAGTCACATACTCTGAAAAATTATTATGAATATTCAATGAAATATCTTCAAATAAAGAATAAATATTTTTTTTATAAGGTTTATTAAGTGATAATGCTAATCCTCCATTAGTAACATCTAAATCTATTAATAAAACTTTTTTTTCTAAGACTTCATATATACCAGCAAGATTTAAAATAAGTGTAGTTTTACCAACACCACCCTTTGCACTTGTAATGCAAATACTAACTGCTTTTTTTGTAGTTTTTCCCATATATATCCCTCTATATTCTTATAAACATTATAACATAATTTATAAATTAATAAACAAAAAAAGTAACCTATTTAGTTACTTTTCAACACCTTACCATCTAAACTAAAACTCTTAGCATCAGTAATTAAAACATCTACTATTTGACCAATTAATTTTTTATCTCCTACTATATTAACAAGTTTCATAGTATCAGTATATCCATATAATTTATTTTCATCTTTTTCAGATACTCCAAGAATTAACACTTTTACATTTTTATTTATTAACTTTTTATTATTTTCTAAAGAATATTTATTTACTATTTCATTTAAACGATATAGCCTATTTTCTTTTTCTTCTAAAGAAGTATCATCTTGCATTTTAGCAGCTGGTGTTCCCTCACGTGGTGAAAATATAAAAGTATAAGCTCCATCGTATTTGCAATGATTTACAACATCAATAGTCTCTTCAAAATCACTTTCAGTTTCTCCTGGAAAACCAACAATTATATCAGTAGAAATAGCAACATTAGGTATTTTTTCCTTCATTTTATCAAATAATTTTATATATTCTTCTTTTGTATAACGTCTTCCCATTAATCTTAAAATTCTTGAAGACCCAGATTGAAGTGGCAAATGAATATATGGCATAATATTATCATATTTAGCAATTACATCAATCATTTCATCAGTAAAATCCCACGGATGAGAAGTAACAAATCTAACTCTTTTAATACCAGTCTTAGAAACCTCTTCTAATAGCCTAGCAAAAGATAATTCATCACTCAAATCTTTACCATAAGCATTAACATTTTGACCTAGCAAAGTAACTTCACTATATCCCTTTTCTACTAAAGATTTAACTTCGTTAATAATTTCTCTACTTCTTCTACTTCTTTGTTTTCCCCTTGTATAAGGTACTATACAATAAGTACAAAATTTATCACACCCATACATAATATTTACCCAAGCAGTTATATTAGAATCTCTTTTATAATCAATATTTTCATATACTTTACCTTCAATCGAATAAACATTAATATCTTGTTTATGCTTGCAATTTAAAATCATTGTAGTTAACTCATGAATATTATGTGTACCAAATACAATATCAACGTATGGATACTTATTTAACACTTCATTTACAACTACTTCTTCCTGAGCCATACATCCACCTAAACAAACAATTAAATCAGGTTTACTTTGTTTTAAATGTTTACATCTTCCTAAATAGCCAAATACTTTATCATGAGCATTTTCTCTAATAGCACAAGTATTTAATACAACTATATCAGCATTATCTAATTCTTCGGTAAATGTATATCCTAAATTTTCTAATATAGCTTTAATTTCTTCTGAATCATGAACATTCATTTGACATCCATAAGTTCTTAAAAAATATTTCTTATTATTTATATTTTCTTTCTTATTTTTATCTAAATATACTACTTCAACAGAATTTTTACTTCTTTTAGCAGCTTCCTTTAAATTAGGTAAATTCATACTACCACTCCTTTACTATATTTTTTTTAATTTTCTTAAAACACCTTTATTTAAATCCATTTTAAAACGACATCTAGCATCATAAATTTGAATAACTAGTTCATTATTAGTTATTTTACTTACAGTTTTCATAAATTCAATATATTCATCATTATTTCTTATCTTTGCCATCTTAAATTCATTCTCTAAATTATCTGCAACTACCTTAGATAAACCACTATATAATGGTCTAACTTCTTCATTATCTACTAAATAATAACCTTTATTAACCTCAAATTTAATAAGAGCATCAATTATAAACATGGAATCATTTAAAAGTAGATTTAATACTTCATAATCTATAAGAGATGGATATTCACTATAAAAAGAAAATAACCACTCTCTTATATAAGAAATAAACTTATAATCATCACTTATAAAATTTCCTTCACCTATTAAATTGGCTATTTTTCTTTCTATTAGATGATTTCTAGAAAAATTATTAATATAAAATTTTGCATTATTTTTTATTAATTCCAAGAAATATTTAAAAATTTTTTCATACAAATTAGCATCTAAAACAAAACTTAATGCAATAAATATACGTAAATCACTAATAGGTATATTTTCATTATTTTTAATACTATTTAATATATCTATTAAATTAAAATAGACTTGACTAGTTTGTTCATATATATTATCGATGTCATCATATGAAAATAAATCTATAATATCTTTTCCAATAAATTTTGGAATAACCCCTAAATAAATTGGTACTTCTTTTGAAACACCCATTCTTTTAATCTTTTCTTTTATATTATTTAAATTATTTAAACAAACCCTAAAATTTTTTATAATAATATCTAATTCATTACAAAATTCTTTTTTTACACTATTATTCATTACTTAACTTTCTAGCTACTTTTTTAGAACTATTCAATAAATTCATAATTATCGAATTATCTTCATCACTTTCTAAATATAACTCAATATTATTTTTTACATTATTTATAAATTCTTTAAACTCCCTCGAATTAACAATTTTTATAGCATCATTAAATTCCCCAATATTTATAATAACAGGAATATCATACACAAAAGTATAAAAAACTCTATTATCCTTTCCAATATAATATACTGGTTCACCATAATTTGTTCCTAGTAACTCACGACCTCTTATTTTATTGCTTATTAGTTTATTAATATTATTATAATAATCAAAATAACTATCTTTTCTTAATACTTTTAATTGTTCATATACAACTACTTCATTTTTATAAGTATAGTATATTACGTTAGAAACTCTTTTTTCTTCTTTTTTACTATATTTATTAAATAGTTCTTTTAAATTTATCATATATCTTTTAAATTCTTCTAATAAATATAATTTATCTTCCTTATTACTATTTAAATACATATCAGCCATAATATAAATATCATCAATTAAAGAATTTATTTCAGGTATATTTAAAGATTTACTATCTTTAATAACTTGATAATCTTCTTTATATATATCTTGTAACGTATACTCTTTTTGTTCTTCTATAAAACTATGATATTTTTTTAACGCCTTTTCTCTATACGTACTAATTAATAATTCATCACTAGTTAATTGTTTTAAGTACTCTATAAAATATTCAACATTGTTTATATTAGTAAACAAATAACTATATTTTTTAAATTCTTCATCTATTAATCTTTTTATATCAAAATTTCTATTATTACTTATAATTTTTTCTTTATCAGAATCAACAATCCTTAATTTATTATCTAATATTTCACTTACTTTATTTGCTTCAATATTTTGTAAAATCATATAAATTACACTAGTTGCTTCTAATAGTTCTATTTCTTCTATTGGATACAAGAGAAAAAACTTGTTGAAATAATCAAATAACATATCGCCTAACATTTGAGAAAATTCCTCTAAAGATACAATTTTATTATTAACAATTAAAGTTCTTAATCTTCTTTCTTTTTTATGAAAAAAATCATTGTATAAGAAATAATAATTATTATCTTTTTTTATAATTTGAATAATTAAATTAATTAAGTTACTAGATAAGACAATATTATCTTTTATATTTATTAAAGAAAATATTAAAAAACGCCAATCTAATATTTTATCTGTACTATTATTTATCAAGACGTCTTCTAAATTTTTTAACAAAATCAACTCTTCTTCTACTTGTTCATATTTTTTTATAACTTCTTCAGCATTAGTATTTTTTATATCTTTCTTTGAACCATTTTTAAGTACTAAAGTAAAACTAGTTTTTTTGTCAGTCTCAAAAATACTTACACCATTTAAATCAGTTGCCTCTGCCACTTTTTCACTAAATTCTTCAAATAAAACTTTTCGATTTTTTAGAGCTTTTCTTAAATAATTTTTTAATTCTTTATCCATATATCCCCCTAAACAAAAAAAGTTAAGATAAACTTAACTTTATTTTCCTTCTTTAACTTTATACTCGCCTCTCATGTGAGCTATAAAATTAAGTTTAGCACGACGAACTTTACCTTTTTTAACTACTTCAATTGAATCAATTGTAGGGGCATTTACAGGGAAAATTCTTGTTACACCAACGCTACCAGATTTCTTACGTACAGAAATTGTTTCAGATACGCTTCCACCTTTTTTAGCAATTACTAAACCTTCGAATGCTTGAATACGTTCTTTTTTACCTTCTTTTACCCAAACATTAACTCTAACAGTATAACCTACACGAATTTCAGGAATATCTTTTCTTACTTGTTTAGCATTAATTTTGTCTACTAAATTAGTCATAATAACATCCTTTCTATATCATAATCACTTAAAATCATTACTTATTAATTTATTAAAAAGTAAGCGGATTTTCTACAGGTTTTATCCCGAAGCATTAGTATCATATCATAAAAAAAATTGCTTCGTCAAGCAATTTTAGACTATTTATTCCTATTTATCAAATATTTAAGCATTCTATAAATACCATTATCTAATTTATATATCGCAACAAAATTATTTTTATATGTTAAAACAACTTTTTCTTCATTACAATCAAAATGCATTTTACAACCATTAAATACCTTTATATAATCATTATAATCTAATTCTATTATCCTATAATCTTTAAATAAAGTTTTATAATCGATTAAAGTATATTTATCATTTACTATATCATCTAATTTATTAGAATCTACAATAGAAAAATTACCTTGTTTAGTTCTTATTAAATCTTGCATTGTTCCAACTGTATTAAGTTTAGTACATATGTCATCAATTAAACTTCTTATATAAGTTCCTTTAGATACAACTACTCTAAATTTAATAATATCATTATTATATTCTAATAGTTCTATATCATAAATTTCAATATTTCTTTTTGGCAATTCGATTTCAATATTATTTCTAGCATATTCATATAATTTTTTACCATTTATTTTAACTGCAGAATATTTAGGAACTGTTTGAATACTTTTACCTAAAAAACTTTTTAAAATAATAGTAAGTTTATCTTTAGTAAAATCATAATTTTTTTCTTCAATAACTTTTCCAGTAATATCCATTGTATCTGTTTTAATACCTAATTTTATTGTTGCTATATACTCTTTACTACTACTAGTTAATACTTCTACAAGTTTAGTATCTTCCTTAGTACAAATAACAAGGACACCAGATGCAATTGGATCTAATGTCCCTGTATGACCAACTTTTTTTGTTTTAAAATGTTTTGATATAATATTTACTACATCTCGAGATGTCATAAAAGGTTCTTTATAAACATTTAAAATCATTATTCTTCCTCATGTATTCTTTTTATAATATTTTCTATATTATCCCCATATTTAATAGATTCATCATATTTAAAGACTAACTTTGGAGTATGTCTAATATTCACTTTATCAGATAATCTACCTCTTAAATATTTAGCAGTAGAATCATTTAATTCTCGTTCTATAGTTTTAATATCAGCATCTAATAAAGAAGTAAAATAAACTTTACAAAAAGATAAATCATTTGTTACATCACAACCAGTAATAGTAATATTCTTTAAAAGATTATCGTGACTTTCTTCGTTTATAATCTCACATAAAGCTTTATTAATATCACTAGATATTCTTTTTTGTTTAATTAAATTCATCTTTTAACCTCAACAATTTCATAACACTCTAGAATATCGCCTTCTTTTAAATCACAATAAGATTCTAAAGTAATACCACATTCATACCCTTTTTTAACTTCTTTAACAGAATCTTTTCCTCTTTGAAGACCAGCAATTTTACCATCATGAATAACAATTCCATCTCGAACAACTCTAATATTAGAATGACCTTTAATAATACCATTTGTAACATATGATCCTGCAATTTTACCTACTTTAGAAAAAGTAAATATCTTTCTAATTTCAGCAGTACCAAGGGCCTTTTCTTCAAACTCAGGATCTAGCATTCCTTTCATCGCAGCTTCAATATCTTCAATTGCTTTATAAATAATATTATATAATCTTATTTCAACACCATATTCTTTAGCAATTTCTTTTGTTCTTGAAGATGGAGAAACATTAAACCCAATAATAATAGCATTTGAAGCATTAGCTAAAACTACATCAGATTCACTAATTGTCCCTATATCACTACGGATTACCTTTACTTTGACACCTTCAACATTAATTTTTTGTAAAGCACTTTTTACTGCTTCTTCAGATCCTCTTACATCAGTTTTTAAAACAACATTTATTTCTTTTATTCCAGAATCAATTGCATTAAATAATGAATCAAGTGATAAAGATTCTTTTTTAAATTTCTGTTCTTTTTCTTGTAAAGCTCTTTTATCAGCAACATCTTTAGCAATACTCTCAGATTCAAAACTCATAAATCGGTCTCCTGCTTTAGGGTTTCCTTGTAATCCAGTAATTTCTACTGGAGTAGATGGCCCAGCTTCAACGATATCTATACCTAAATCATTTTTCATTGTTCTAACTTTTCCATAAATAGTTCCAACTACTACTGGATCTCCTAAACGTAGAGTACCATTTTGAATAAGTATTGAAGCAACACCACCAATATGTTTATCTAATTTAGATTCAATAACAGAACCAACTGCATAACGATTTGGATTAGCTTTTAATTCTAAAATTTCACTTGTTAAAACAATAGTTTCTAAAAGTTCATCAATACCTTCTCCAGTAATCGCAGAAATTTTAACAAATGGATATTTTCCACCCCAAGCTTCAGGTGTAATATTTAAAGCTGCCATTTCTTCCATAATCTTATCTGGATTAGCATCAGGTTTATCAATTTTATTAATAGCAACAATTATTGGAACATTTGCTGCTAAAGCATGATCGATTGCTTCTTTAGTTTGAGGCATAACACCATCATCAGCAGCCACAATTATAATAACAATATCAGTTACACTAGTACCTCTAGCACGCATTTCAGTAAAAGCGGCATGTCCTGGAGTATCTATAAATGTTATTTTCTTTCCATCATGAACAATTTGGTAAGCACCGATTGCTTGGGTGATACCACCAGCTTCAGTATCAACTACTCTTGAATTTCTTAATTTATCTAAAAGAGTAGTCTTACCATGATCTACATGCCCCATTATTGTAACAACAGGAGGTCTATTAACTAAATCTTCAGCAGCATCAGCAATTTCATATTCTTCAAAATTAGTAATATCTTGAGTAGTGTCTTTTTTTAATACTTTATTATAATCTAAAGCTGCTAAAGATGCAGTTTCATAATCAATAGTCATATTTAAATTACACATAACACCTAGACTCATTAATTTAGTAATTAAAGAAGCGCCACTAACTCCTAATACTTCACTAAATTCTTTTACAGTCATATCATCATGATATAAAACGACATTGTCTTCAATTTTATTCTTTTTCAATTTAGATTTGTTTTTATACATTTCTTTTTTCTTAGATAAAAACTCATTTTTAGATGCTACTAATTCTTGTTTTTTCTTTAATTTCTGTTTTTTAGCAAATGTATTAAAATTTTTACCAATATTAGTCTTTTCTAACATATCCTCAACTGCTTCATCAATTACCTCATCTTCTTCAATAGTAGTATCACTAGCAGTAGAAATTAAATTAATAGTATTATCTAAAATAATGATATCATCATCAGATAAAAAACTATCCTTATCTTTGACATTAATGCCTAATTCTTGACATTTTTTTAATATTTCAGCAACTGAGTGATTTGTATCATTTGCATATTCATAAACTTTCATAAACTAGCACAATCCTTTCTTTAAATATATTTTTTTATTTCTTCATACACACTTTCAGGAATATCTATATCTAACGCTCTTTCTAAAGCCTTAGTCTTTTTTGCTTTTTCTAAAACCTCTAAATCTTTTAAAATATATGCGCCTTTACCATTTAGTTTGCCAGTTGTATCTACTAAAATTTCTTTAAGAGGAGTTCTAACTATTCTTAATAAATCTTTTTTTTCTGCTTTAGTATGAGTTACAACACAAGTACGCGTAGGAATTTTCTTCATTATTTATTTCCTTCTTTTTCTATTTCTTCCATAGTTTTAACTTCAATTTTATATTTAGTAAGTTTAGAAGCTAATTTAATATTAATTCCTTTTTTGCCAATTGCAAGTGAAAGATTTTCATTATTTACAACCGCAAGAGCTTCGTGTTTTACATTATCTTTTATAGAAACTATAACATCTTTTGCAGGTGATAACGCGTTTTTAATAAATTCAGAAGCATCTTCGCTATATTTTACTAAATCTACTTTTTCACCATTTAATTCTTTTAAAATGCTTGCGATCCTAGTACCTTTAGCACCTATACAAGCTCCTACTGGATCGATATTAGGATTTGTTGAATAGACTGCCACCTTACTTCTTACTCCAGCCTCACGAGCAACACCTTGCATAATAATTGTGCCATCACTAAATTCTGGTATAGCCGATTCAAAAAGTCTTTTTACAAACCCATAATGTTTTCTTGATAAAAGAATTAAAGGTCCTTTACTTCCTGCTTCAACTTTTGTCACATAAACTTTTATTGAAGAACCCATTTTTACTACTTCACCAGGTATCATTTCTTTTTTAGGAAGAATTCCCCTTGCACGTCCTAAATCAACATAGTAATTATTTTGATCTTCCATTGCAAGTAAACCAACCAACATTTCATCTTGTTTATCGCCAAATTCTTTAACGATAGCTTCTTTTTCTGCTTCTCTAATTCTTTGTGTTACAACTTGTTTTGCAGCACCAGCAGCAACTCGGCCAAAATCTTTTGGTGTAACTTCAACTTCAAAAGATTCACCAACATTTATATTAGGAATCATTTCTCTAGCATCTTCTAATAATATTTGAGCATCAGGATTAATTTCAGGAGGTATTTCAATTTCTTTTCCTTCATCGTCATATTCAAATGTTGAATCGATATAATCATCTACTACAACATAAAATGACATTACCTTAAACTGACCAGTTATAGGGTCAAAATCAACCCTTACATTAGTTTTTGATTTATAATTTTTTTTATAAGCTGTAGCAAGAGACTGTTTTACAGCTTCAATTACTAAATTTTTATCAATATTTTTTTCTTCTGTAATATTATTTAATGCTTTTAAAAATTCTTCTCCATTCATTTTAATTACCTCTTTCTTTACTTATTACATCTAAAATATAAGAATCATCAACAAAATCAAATTCATCTATTATTGGATTAATAATATTTGTGGCATTAACAATTTCATCTAAATCAATTCCATTAATTTTATTTAATTCAATTGTTAAAAAATTATATTTACCTTCAGTATGATAATTTATATCAGTTATAACAATATCAATCTTAGCTAATGGTTCCATTATTTTATTTTTTATTAATTCAAGTTTTTCTTTCATCATTACCTCTCTTAATACTAAATAACAATAAAAGTGGGAATTATGCCCACTTAAATCTGCAATTTAATTATAACATAAAACTAAGTAATTGCAACTTTTTTACGTAAAATATATATTAAACATTATATAATGTACTTATTATTTTATGCAAAAAAATAAAATTAGAAACTACAATTAGACCAGCAAAAGCGTAAATGTGGCTATAGGCCTATATATAATTTTGCGATTTTAGGGAAGAATATATATGGGCTGGTGGTATGTAAGAAAGAAAAAGCTTATATTCATGATAATGAATATTACTACTCAATTATAAGAAAAAACATAAAGCGATTAAGATTAGAAAAAAATCTTACACAACAATATTTAGCAGATAAGACAGATATATCACGAGAATATATTTGTGATATTGAAAATGAAAGTAGAAATAAACATCTTAGTACTGCTAAATTAGGTCGAATTGCAGAAGCTTTAAACGTTGAAATCGCTAATTTTTTCAAAGCAACTGATTAGTTGCTTTTTTTATAAAAAATACACCATCTAAAATGGTGTAAATTATTAATCTTCTTTCTTTGTAGTTTTCTTAGAAGTTGATTTTTTTGTAGTTGTAGTTTTAGTAGTTTTTTTTGTAGTTTCTTCTGCAACTTCTTTTTTAGCTTTAGTAGTAGACTTTTTAGTTGTAGTTTTCTTCTCAGCAGCAACTACTTCTAATGATTTTTTAACTTCAGCAACTGGTTTATATTCTTTACCAGCTAATGCATCTTTACTAATTTGAACTAAAGATTTAAATCCTTCTTGATTATCAATAGCAAGTTCTGCTAACATTTTTCTATTAACTGCAATACCAGCTTTAGTTAAACCATTAATGAATTTAGAATAAGAAATTTCATTTTCTCTACACGCAGCATTAATTCTAACAATCCATAATTTTCTAAAATTTCTCTTATTTTGTTTTCTATCTCTAAATGCATAATTACCACTATGGAAAACTTGTTCTTGTGCAGTTTTATATAATCTATGCTTAGATCCAAAATATCCTTTAGCAGCTTTTAAAACTTTTCTTCTACGTGTTTTAGAAACACTTCCACCTTTAACTCTTGTCATGATACCACCCTTACTATATTACATCCTTTAAACGTTTAGCGAATCCATTATTTAATACGCCTTTATTTCTTCTTTGTCTTGTTTGTTTACTAGTATCTTTTGCTGTTTTATGATTACCATTACTCTTTTTATAAGTAACTGTACCATTCTTTTTAATTTTTAAAACTTTACTACTTGCTTTATGTGTTTTTTGTTTTGATTTTGCCATTATATTAACTTCCTTTCTTAATTATAACGCTAACTATTTTTTTGGTGCTAATAGCATAAACATATTCTTGCCCTCTAATTTAGGTTTTTCCTCTATTACTGCAACATCACTTAATTCACTTGCAAAATGTTCTAAAACTTCAAGTCCAAGTTCAGTATGAGCCATTTGTCTACCCTTAAATCTAATAGATGCTTTTATTTTATGACCTTTTAATAGATAATCATAAGCATTTTTTTTACGAGTATTAAAATCACCGATATCGATAGTAACAGAAAGTTGATATTCTTTAACTTCTTTGTTACTTTCTCTTTGTTTCTTTTGTTGTTCTTTAAGTTTTTTTTGCTTTTCATAACGATATTTATTGTAATCCATAATTTTAGCAACAGCAGGAGTTGAATTTGCATTCATAAGAACTAAGTCTAAACCAGCATAATTTGCTAGAGTTAGAGCATCACTTCTTTTTTTTACCCCCATTTGCTCACCATTTGGACCAATAATCATCATTTCTGGAACCTTAATTTGATTATTTATAGGCACTTCGTTTTTTAGATTTGCTATATAAACACACCTCCATACAATTAAAAAGATAGATACATAGTATCCACCCTCAAAAGTTAATTATATATTATTTAATATAACTGGCTTTTAACCTATTTCTTCAAAGAAATCAGGTGAATTTGTGGATACAAATTTCTTTCCTTTTTAATAACAACATTATTCTACCATATTTTATTTAGTTGTCAAGTAAAATAACACAAAATTAAAACCCCTAAAGGGTTTATAATCGGTTGTATTATAAATAGTGTTGGTGAATAATTTACCAATACTATTTTTATTTAATATAAAAAGACATAAATTTGATA
>CALWAK010000007.1 GCA_944373095.1 uncultured Bacilli bacterium | reverse complement strand
ATTATAACATAATACATAAAAAAAGTGTAAACAATTTACACTTAAGCAGTTATTTTTAATTCTCTACCTGCAATTACTGTTTTTATGTTTTTAAATAAAGTTTCAATAAAATTAGCTTTTTCTACTGAATTTGCAACGGTTAAATCCACTTCTTTAATAATTAATCCTTCATTATCCATTATTTCTACACTGCCTATAACATCCCCTTTAGAAATTGGAGCAACAACTCGATTAAGTTTTAAATTATACGAATAATTTTCAATATTAGCATTTATTTCTATTAATTCAGCTATGGTACTTTTAACTACTACATCTGCATAATCAGTTTTACCTTTTTCTATTTTAACTTTTCCTAATGAGGTGTTTTCATCAATAATTGTATTTAATTTGAAAGAGTTAAAGGCATAATTTAGCATTTCGGTAGTTTCCTTACTTCTATCATCTAAAGTAGCAGCCCCCATTACGACAGTTATATATCGTACATTATTTTTTTTAGCGGTAGCAGTAAGACAGTAGCCAGCATTTTCGGTGTATCCGGTTTTAAGTCCATCTACCCCATTATAGAATCTTACTAATTTATTTGTATTAACTAGCCAGGTCCTTGTTCCATCTGGTTTATTAAAATAATCTTCGTAAGTGCTAGTATATTGTAAAATTTTTTCGTGTTTAATTAAATTAAGAGCCATTATTGCCATATCATATGCAGACGAATAATGATTTTCTGCATCAAGACCATGAGGATTTACAAAATGAGTATTTTCTAAGCCTAGTTCTTGTGCTTTATCATTCATCATTTGAACAAAATTTTCTACAGAACCTCCTACGTATTCTGCTAGAGCAACTGCTCCATCGTTTGCAGATGCAATGGCAACACCTTTAATAATTTCTTCTAATTTTACCGTAGAGTTTGCTTCTAAAAACATTTGTGATCCACCCATATCAGCAGCTCTTTGAGAAATATTTACCATATCGTCTAAAGATATTTTTCCACTATCAATTGCTTCAAAGGTTAGGAGAAGAGTCATTATTTTAGTCATAGAAGCAGGCGCAGTTTTTTCATGAGAATTTTTTTCAAATATTATTTTACCTGTTGTCGTTTCCATTATAATAGCTTCTTTAGAAGATGTAGCAAGTTCAATGGCACTAATACTTGGCATAAATAAAATAAATAAAATAGATATTAATATAATTTTTTTCATAATAACCTCTAATTAATTAATATGATATTTATTTTATTTTATAACTTTTAATATTTTTTTAATTATATTAATATGATAAAATATAAATAAGGAGTGAGAATAGGTGACAAAAAAGAAAAAAAAGGTTGAATCTAGTAATAATTATAAAGAAAATGATTTAAAAATAAAAAAGGTTGACGAAGCGTTTTTAGAAGAGTTAAAAGAAACAAATAAAGAAGATATCATAGAAACAAATGATGAATACGATAAAAATCTTTATGTAAAAACTAAAAAATATAATATGATTGAACCATTTATTGTTATAGTAGCAGTGTTAATTTGCTTTATTATTTTATATAAATTAATTATTGTTTCTAATAGAACTATTATTAATACATTGGTAAATAGTTTTTCTAATAATTTAGTAAGAATTTTAGATAATTTAGATGATATAAATTTTGATAATAGTTATAGTTCAAGTACTGAACTTACCTTTACTACGTCAAATAGCATTTTTAATAAATATGAAGATTATAAATATATAATTAATACTAATTATAATGGTGATAAAAAGAAAATAGATGGAACGATTAATATTAAAAGTGTAGATAATAATAATATTTTAAGTATATTATACAAGTTCATGGATAATAATCTTTATTTAAAGTCTACTGATTTATATTATTATCCTATAAACATAAATTTAGATTTGAATTCATTCCTTAATTTAGACTATAATACTAGTAAAGAAGTACTAATTAATATAAAAAATATTATATTAGAAAATTTAACTTTTAATGTTGTTAATAAGAAAAAAGGAGATATTACTATTGATAATGAAACTGTTAATGTAAAAAATACAGAAATATACTATTCTAAGGAAGAGGTAAGGAAAATTATTAATAATATAATAGATGATATAGAAAAAGATAAAAACTTAATATCAAAAATATTAGAAGTATTTAATATTACTGAAGATAAATATAATGAGGTAATTAATATATTACGAAATATTGAAAATGAATTTAAGATTAATATTTATACTAAAGGTTTATTAGAAGAAATAGTTGGATTTAAAATATCTTTAGATAATAATGAAATATTTAGTAGTTATTTATTAAATGGGAATAATATCTATACTATTTTATATGATAATGAACCATTAAAAATTATAATAGATAGAAATTCTAGAAATTTAAAAGTATACTATTCTGATGTAAACTTGCTTGAATTAAAGGAATATACTATAACAAATGATAATGTAAGTTTTGATTATGATATAAATACAATAGTAGATAGATATAATGGTAAAATTGAATTTAATAAGATAAATGAAAATAATTATGAGTTAGATTTTACTTTTATTAGTGCTAATAATAAAAGTATTAATGGAGATATAAAATTAGAAACAAAAATTGAAGATTATAAAATTGAAAGTACTTTTGATGTCAGTGATAGTGTTAATCTAGATGATTTATCATTAGATGATTATTTAGAAATAACTGGAAAATTTATAGCTAAAATGTCAGAACCAATATTTATAATCAATTAACTAGTAAAAAAATTACTAGTTTTTTAATTTTTTCTTACACATAACAAAATTTTGTGCTAGAATTACTTTTGCAGTTGAAAGAAAGGTGTGTGTTTATGAAAAAATTAGATTTAGGTACAGAAAAAATAAGTAAACTAATTATAGCTTTTTCAATACCTTGTATAATTAGTATGCTTATAAATTCTGTATATAATATAGTTGATCAGATTTTTATAGGACAAGGTGTGGGATATTTAGGAAATGCTGCTACTAATATAATATTTCCTCTTGTTATAATGTGTAATGCAATAGCGTCTATTTTAGGCAATGGATGTGCGGCAGAACTTAGTTTAAAATTAGGTGAAGGCAAGAAGGATGAGGCTAAAAAATCTGTTGGTGGTACTATTACAACTATAATTTTTGTTTCATTGTTATTTGGAATTTTAAGTTATGTTTTTTTGCCAACATTAATTAAATTTTTTGGTTGTACTGAAAGTGTTATGCCATATGCAATGGCCTATGGAAAAATAATTGTTATTGGTGCACCATTTATGATTATTTATTCTGCGTTATCATCTATAATTAGAGCTGATGGTTCACCAAAGTATTCAATGTTTTGTTTAGTAATAGGAGCAATATTAAACATTATATTAGATTATATTTTTATTATGTTGTTTAATATGGGAGTTGAAGGTGGTGCTTTAGCAACTGTAATTGGACAAGTTATTTCGTTTATTATTGCAATTATATATATACCTAAAATAAAGAGTTTTAAATTAGATAAAAAGGATTTCTTACCAAGAAAAACAATTATTAAGACTTTAAGTTATGGTGTTTCTAGTTTTATTACTCAAATGACTATTTTAGTATTATTTATTTTTATGAATAATATTATGACCAAATATGGAGCTTTAAGTGAATATGGAGCAGATATACCTTTATCTGTTTATGGTGTTATTTCTAAAGTTACTGGACTTTATATATCATCTGTTTTAGGTGTTGCAATAGGAGCACAACCAATAATTGGCTATAATTATGGTGCTGGTAAATATGGAAGAGTTAGGGAAACATTAAAAAAAGTTTTAATTATTAATTTTACAATAGGGTTTATATTTAATGTAATTTTCTTAGTTTTTCCAAAACAAATAGTAAGTATTTTTGGTAGTTCAGATAATGCTTTATATATAAAATTTGCAACAGACTTTTGTAGAATATTTTTATTAGTTAGTATGGTAAATGCTTTAGAAATGACTTCAAGTGTAGTTATACAATCTTTTGGGAATGTAAAGAAGTCTACTGCAGTATCTTTTATCAGACAAATAATTTTATTTATACCATTAGCGTTAATCTTTAGTAGATATTTTGGATTATACGGTGCAATATATGCAGGTCCATTAGCGGATTTTATTTGCTTTATTATTGTTATATTTATCTTTAATTCTGAATATGTTAAGATAAAAAATAAAGAAGAAGAGGAAAATAGTATTGTATTTAATGATATTGCTCCTAAAGAATCATCTAGTAAATTAATTATAACTATTAATAGAGAGTATGGTTCTGGTGGTAGATATGTTGGAAAAATATTAGCTAATTTATTAAATGCAAATTTTTATGATAAAGAAATAATTACTATTACTGCAAGCAATACTGGATTAACTGAAGATTACATTAATGAAAACGAGCAAAAAATTACTAAAAGAGGAAATATTTATTATAATAATGATAATGAATTATTTGTAGCAGAGTCTCAAACTATTAAAAAATTATCTAAAAATACTCCTTGTGTAATAGTAGGAAGATGTGCTAATTATGTATTAAAAAATAATAAAAATGTAGTACGTATATTCTTATATAGTAGTGATAAAGACAAAGAAAAAAGAGCTATTAAATATTATGGATTAGACAAGAAAAATGCTTTAAAAGAAATAGAAAAAATTAATAAGCAAAGAGAAAAACATTATAAATATTATACTAATGAAGAATGGAAACAATTAGATAATTACGATTATTCGTTTAATGTAGATAAATTAGGCGTTAAAAAGACGGCAGAAATAATTAAAGATATTGTGATTAATCTTAGTAAGTAAAGATTATTATAATATCTTTTTTTAATTTAATTAGTATATTTTTAATACTATAAAATATAGGTAATTTAAAATACTAGATTTTGTTTCATAATAAAAAACTTTACAAGTTTAAAAAATTTTATTATAAAAATTATTTTTTTGTCAAATTATGGTTTATTAGACTAAATAACGCATTTTGCCTAATAATAGGCAATAAGGATGAATACTATTTTTGTATTGAATTTTAAAAAAAAGTATGCTAAAATACTTTGCAACAAGGGGGAATATATTATGCAAAGTTTTGATTATGATTACAAGGTTCCGGTAAAAAGGGTTATTTTTATAAAAGAAAAGCAGGAATCAAATGATAGTATTGTTATTTATACAGGAAATAAGACCTATTATTGTAAAGCTATGGATGCTTTATGTATTGTAAGAAAAATTGGCGGTTGTAGTCAAGATAAATTTATCAATGCTTCATTTATGGATGATAAAACTCAGTTTTATGATTCGAGAGATGGTATGACTTTAAAGGATGTAATTATTAGATTTTTACATGAGAATAATGAAGATATAGATAATATAGTTTTATGTCTTATTGATACTAGTTATATAAATAGAGCACATTATGCACATCTTTTTGATAGAGAAGATAGTGCATTATTAAGTCCGGACTTTGGTTTAAGACTTGTTAAGATGCGTGAAGAAAAATATAAAAAATAAAACTCGGTTAATCCGAGTTTTTATATTAAAACAATTAATTATTTATTAAGCAGCCTTCTTTGAAGCTTTCTTTGCTGCTTTAGCTTCTCTTGCAGAAGTTATAACACTTTTACCATCAATTGTAGTTTTAATTAAATTTGGCTTTTGAAAATGATTTGTCTTATTTAGTGCATGACTTCTTCTATTTACTGATAAAGGTTTTTTTGCAGTTTTTTTAGTTGCCATAATGTACCTCCCTTGCTTTGTTTGTCTAATAAATATTAACATAGAGACATATAATTGTCAATAAAAATGCATGGACAATATCTTTAATATTTGTTAGAATTGTTAATGAGTGGACTATGAATAATAAAATTATAAAAGTATTAAATAAACTTGAAAGTAATGGCTTTGAAGCCTATATAGTTGGTGGGTATGTAAGAGATAAAATTTTAGGAAGAGTATCTTATGATGTTGATATATGTACTAATGCTTTACCCAAAATTGTAGTTTCTTTATTTAATACAAAAATATCTAATAAATATGGCTCTTTAAAATTTAATGATGGTAAATATAATTTTGATATTACAACATATAGAAAAGAATATAATTATAAAAATAATAAACCTAGCAAAGTAGAATATATAGACAATTTATTAGAAGATATTAAGCGAAGAGATTTTACTATTAATACTTTACTTATGAATAAAGATGGTAATGTAATAGATTTGCTAGGTAGTATAAAAGATATTCAAAATAAAAAGATAAAGTGTATTAGTAATCCTGATAATAAATTTATTGAAGATCCAACTCGTATATTAAGAGCTTTAAGATTTAAAATAATATTAGATTTCAGTTTAGAAAATAATACTTTAAAAAGTATAAAAAAGAACAAAAATTTATTAAAATTATTACCACTAGAGATTATTAAAAGAGAATTAGATAAAATATTAATTAGTGAAAATGCTATAAAGGGAATTAAATATTTAAATATTTTAGGAATTTTAAAAGTATTAAATATAAGTTATACTGATTTAGTAGATTGTCAAGATTTATGTGGCATGTATGCTCAATTAAACGTTCCTAAAAATTATCCTTTTAATAAAAATGAAATAATTAATATAAATAATATTAAAAAAATTGTTAATTATGGTAAAATAGATAATACAGTTTTATTTAATTATGGATTATATTATTCTCAAGTGGCAGGTAGTATTTTAAAATTAAATATAGTAGATATTATAAAAAAATATAATAATCTTCCTATATACGATCAACAAGATATTGCTGTTAGTAGCAATGATATAATGAATATATTAAATATTAAACCTTCAAAAGTATTAAAAAATATTTATAAAGATTTAATTAAAGTAATTCTTAATGATGAAATAAAAAATGATTATGATTCTATTAAAGAATATTTATTAAGTAAAAAGGAAAATGAGTAGTATGGATAAATTATTAAATATAATACAATCTAAAAAATTAATTATGGATTCTAATATAATAAAAATTATAGATAAAGATATGCCTTTAAAAGATTTTCTAGTATTGTTATATTTATTTAATATTAGTCCTATAAATTTAGATACTAATAAAATAAGTCATGAATTAAATTTAAGTGAAGAAGATGTTATGACTTCTTTTAACAATTTATTAAATAAAAATTTAATAAAAATAAATACTATAAAAGATAAATATGGGATTATTAGTGAGAATATATCATTAGATAATTTATACAAACTTGCCATTGGTAATTTAAGTGAAGTTGAAAAAAGCAGAGAAAAGGATAATATTTATAATATATTTCAGCAAGAATTTGCAGGTAATTTATCGCCAACTGAGTATGAATTAATAAATGGTTGGTTAAATACAGGTATAAGTGAAAATTTAATAGTAGGTGCTTTAAAGGAAGCAATATTTAATGGTGTAAAAAGTTTTAGATATATAGATCGTATTTTATATGAGTGGCAAAAAAAGGGTTTTACTTCGATGGATGATGTAAATAAAGATTTAAAAAATAAACCTAAAAGTATTTCTGATGAAGAAATATTTGATTATGATTGGTTGAATGATGATGAAGAGTAATGAATTAATTGATAATTTAAATAAAATGATACCTAATCCTAAATGTGAATTAGAATATAATAAAGATTATGAACTTTTAATAGCAACGGTTCTTTCAGCTCAATGCAAAGATAAAACTGTTAATCAAGTAACTAAGATATTATTTAAAAAGTATGATATTTTTTCTTTAAAAGAGGCTGATTTAAAAGATATTGAAAATATTATAAAACCAGTTGGAACTTTTAGAAAGAAAAGTATCTTTATTAAAGAGATTGCTAATAGGTTGTGTAGTGATTTTAATGGGAAAGTGCCAAATAATAGAGAATATCTTGAATCTCTTCCAGGAGTAGGTAGAAAAACATGCAATTTGGTGTTATCTAACATATATAATGTTCCTGCAATTGCAGTAGATACTCATGTAAAAAGAGTAAGTAACAGGTTAGGACTAGCTAATAAATTAGATTCAGTATTGACCATTGAGAAAAAATTAATGAGGTTTTTACCTAAGAAAGTTTGGGGAAGAACGCATCATCAGTTAGTTTTATTTGGAAGATATATTTGTACATCGAAAAATCCAAATTGTAAAAATTGTTTATTAAAAAAATATTGTAAATATATCAAGAATTGAAATACTTTTTTATGTAAGTATTTTTTTTATTGTTAGTTACTTTTTTATTTAATATAATTTCTTTTAAAATATTTTTCATTAAATTAAATTCTTTTATATTAAAAAGATTATAATCAGTATTTTTAGCTTCTTTTATACTATATATATGGACTTTATTTCTTAATTTTCTAAGATTATTTAAATTATTAATATCTATTAAAATAATATTATATTTATTTATTATTTTTAACATATTATTAAAGTTATAATTAGACATTTCTATTTTATTATCTAGTATTAATAAATAAATTATTGCTTCAATAAGGGCTATAGAATTTATTATATAGTCTTTTATTAATAAGGATTTTATAACAGTAGTTGTTTTTTCTTCTTTAATAAGTTTATCTAAATAAGTTATATATTGAAATGTATAACATATGTTACTTACTATTGGATAATTATTAAATACAATAATATCTCTTAAATAATCAATGCTTATTGGAAAATATTTTTTCATACAAATCACAGGTTAGTATTTTAACATAAAAAAACGTGAAATATTATATCTCACGCATATTTTCTTGATTTTTGTAAGGATTTTGTTTATTTATTTTATCAACGAATAAAATACCATTTAAGTGATCGATCTCATGTTGAAAAGCTACTGCAATATCCTCTCTTACTCTTATGGTGTATGGGTTGCCTTCAATATCGTATGCTTCAACAGTAATTCTAGCATTTCGTGGAACGATTCCTTCAACTTCTCTATTAACTGATAAACAACCTTCACCTTCGCCAACATAAATTAATTCTTCACTTTGGGATTTTATTTTTGGATTTATTACAACATAATTCTTGAAAGTATGATCTTCTAATTCTTCAACTATAACAAATATTCTTTTTAAAATACCTATTTGAGGATATGCTAATCCCATACCAGCTCTTAAGTTATATTTTTCATTATATTCATCTATTTGAGACATTTTTAAATATAAAAGCATATCTTCAATATTTTTTTTATCTTTATCACTTAATGGAAATATAACATCTTTACTTTTTTGATGTAATAATTTATTTTTTTCATCTAATATTTTAATATTAGGTAATATAAGTTCCATAAAAATCTCCCCTTAAAACGCATATATTTTACCATTTTTTTTTAGAAAAATAAAGAGTATAATTAAACTTAATAAAGTGTTTTAAAAGTTTAGAATATTTGATAAAATTAAGAGGAAATGGGTGATTAAATGTTTAGTTATATTAAAGGTATAATAACAGAAGTAACTAGTAGTTATGTTGTTATTGAAGCAAATAATATAGGTTATCAAGTAAATGTTGGTAATCCTTATATGTATAAAGAAAATGAAGAGTATACTATATATTTATATAATTATATTAGGGAAGATGAATATACATTATTTGGATTTAAAAATAAGGAAGAAAAAACTTTATTTCTAAAACTTATAAATGTTAAAGGATTAGGTCCTAAAATGGCACTTCCTATGGTGTCTACTGGTAATTTATTAGATGTTGTAGAAGCAATAGAAAAAGAAAATTTAATTTATTTAACTAAGTTTCCTAAAGTTGGCGATAAGGTTGCTCGTCAAATAATATTAGATTTAAAGGGTAAACTTGCTGATCATCAAGATTTATTTGCTGTTTCAGATTTAGATGAACTTGTTAAAGTTTTAGAATCTTTAGGGTATAAGAAGGCTGATATTAAAAAAATACTACCTAAAGTCGATGCAAGTAAAAATTTAGAAAATCAAATTAAGGAAGCATTGAGGTTATTATTAAGTAAATGAAAATAGGAATAGATATAGATGATACAATTATAAATACTAATGATTATATTATTAAGGCTGCATATAAATATGATAAGAAATATTTAAAAAATAAAGGTTTTAGAAATAAAAATACTTATTCTTTTAAAGAAATGTTTTATTGGGATGATGATATATATAAAGAATTTATTAAATACTATCAAAATAATAATTTATATTTAGATGTTCCAGTAAAAAAGGATGCTGTTAAATATATTAATAAATTATATGATGAAGGTTATTATATTTGTTTTATTACTTATAGACAAGAAAATGATAGTAAGGATGTTTATAATAAAACTTATAAGTATTTAGTAGATAATGGATTTAAGTTTAATAAGCTAATTACTAATTCAGGGCTAAAAGGAAAAGTATGTGTAGATGAAGATATTAATTTATTTATAGATAATTCTTTAAATCAAATTGAAGATGTAAATAAAAGAGGTATTGAAACAATAATGTTTGCTACAAAATATAATAAAGACTATAAAGGAAAGAAAATGAGTTCTTGGAAAGAAATATATAAAGAGATAAGGAGGAGATTTTGTGAATGATAATTTATTTGATCAATCATATAAAGAAGAAGAGTTTGATAAAAATATACGTCCGGAAACATTAGATGAATATGTTGGTCAAAAAGAGATAAAAGAAAATTTGAGAGTTTTTATTAAAGCATCAAAGTTAAGGAATGAAGCATTAGATCATGTATTATTGTATGGTCCTCCAGGATTAGGAAAAACCACTTTAGCGTACATAATTGCTAATGAATTAGGTGTGCACATTAAAACTGCCTCAGGTCCATCAATTGAAAAATCTGGAGATTTAGCCGCTATATTATCTTCGCTAGAAGAGGGTGATGTTTTATTTATTGATGAGATACATCGTATGCCAAGATTTATTGAAGAAATTTTATATCCTGCTATGGAAGATTATGTTCTTGATATAGTAGTAGGAACAGAAGGAAATACTCGTAATATTAGAATCGATTTACCCCCATTTACTTTAGTTGGTGCAACAACAAAGGCCGGTGACATATCTAGTCCACTACGTGATAGATTTGGTATTGTTGAAAAATTAAACTACTATACAACCGAAGAATTAACATCAATTATAATGCGTACAAGTAGAGTTTTAAATATGCCAATTGACTTAGATGCTGCTACTAATTTGGCAACAAGAAGTAGGAAAACGCCTCGTATAGCAAATAGACTTTTTAAAAGAGTTAGAGATTTTGCCCTAGTATTTGGTGATAAAAAAATCGATTATGATTTAACTATGAATTCTTTAGCTAGATTAAAAGTAGATGATTATGGACTTGATAGTGTTGATATTGAATATCTTGAAGCTTTAATTAAAAAATTTAATGGTGGTCCAGTAGGAGCTGCTACTATAGCTACTTCAATAGGAGAAGAAGTGAGCACGATAGAAGATGTTGTAGAACCTTTTTTATTACAAGAAGGTTTTATTAAACGTACACAACGAGGAAGAGTTGCTACTGATTTAGCTTATGAACATTTAAAAATACCAAAGAAAAACAAATAATTAGCAAATGGGGGTAAATATTATGTATATACCACTTGGGGTGAAAACGGATTATACTTTATTATCTAGTTTAATTAAAATACCTGATTTAATTTCTTTTGCATTACAAAATAAATTAAATTGCATAGGTATTTTAGATGATAATTTATCAAGTTCTTTAGAATTTTATGATTTATGTATTAAAAATAATATTAAACCTGTTATAGGTTTAAAAGTATTTATAGATAATAATATAATATATTTATATGCTAAAAATTATAATGGATATAAAAATTTATTAAAAATAAATACTAAAATTAGCAATAATACATTATCTAAAGAAGATATAAAAACTTATAATAAAGATTTAAAAATAGTTATTCCCTTTAATTATTATGATAGTTTTATCAAAGATATTAGTTCTAATATCTTTATTAGTTATAAAAATGATTATCAAAAAAGAAACGCTTTATTAATTACTAATAATATAGTTTATATTAATGAAATGGTTTCTTTTGCCAAAAATGATATTAATTATTTAGAAATATTATATAAAATTAATAATAAAGAGTTAATTGATAAAACTTATTATTATTATCAAAATGATTTAACCGAAGATGATATTGATTTAATTAACAAATTTGTAGAAGATATTAATATAGAAATAGAAAAAAACAAAAGATATATACCAATTTATAACAAAGATGTAGATAGTAAAACTTTTTTATTCCAATTATGTAATAAAGGATTATATAAAAGATTAAATGGTCTTATAACTAAAACTTATCAAGACAGATTAAATTATGAATTAAAAGTTATTGAAAATATGGGGTTTATTGATTATTTTTTGATAGTATATGATTATGTATTATATGCTAAAAAAAATAACTGTCTAGTTGGTCCAGGAAGAGGATCTGCTGCTGGTTCATTAGTAAGCTATTGCTTAGGTATTACAGAAATAGATCCTGTTAAATATAATTTACTATTTGAACGTTTTTTAAATCCTAGTCGTATTACAATGCCAGATATAGATATTGATTTTGAAGATTCTAAAAGAAATGATATTGTTAATTATGTTAGAAATAAATATGGGTATGATAAAGTAGCACCAATTTTAACTTATGGAACACTTGCTTCTCGCCAAGTTTTAAAAGATGTTGCTAAAGTATTAAGCGTTGAAAGTAGTGAAATAGATAAATTAACAAAACTTATAGATTCTAAATTAAGTTTAAAAGAAAATTTAAATAATAATAAAATATTAAGTTTATTAAAATATAATTCTGATTTAAGTAATGTTTATAAAATAAGTATGCATTTAGAAAATTTAAAAAGGCATACTTCTATCCATGCTGCTGGAGTTGTTATATCAAGTACCCAACTTGATGATATAATTCCCGTTATAGATAATAAAGATACTTTGATAACTGGAGTTACTATGAACTATCTTGAAGAATTAGGTTTACTAAAAATGGATTTTTTATCATTATCTAACTTATCTATTATTCATAATATTCTAGATTTAATTCCAAATAAGATTAAATTAAATAATATAAGATTAGATGATAGTAAAGTATTTGATTTATTTTTAAATGGTGATATTAGTGGTATATTTCAATTTGAATCTAATGGAATGAAAAATCTTATAAAAAAATTAAAACCTAATAAATTTAGTGATTTAGTTGCATCAGTAGCACTTTTTAGACCGGGACCAATGAATAATATTGATACTTTTATAAGAAGAAAGCATAATGAAGAAAAAATTACTTACATAGATTCTAGTTTAGAACCTATTTTAAAGGATACTTATGGAATTATTGTTTATCAAGAACAAATAATGCAAATACTAGTATTAATGGCAAAATTCACGTTTAGTGAAGCAGATAATATTAGACGCGCTATGAGTAAAAAGAAAATAGATATTATTAAAAATGAAAAAGAACGATTTATTGGGCTATCTATGAAAAATGGTTATTCAAAGGAACAAGCGACTAATGTTTATGATTTAATAGAAAAATTTGCTAATTATGGATTTAATAAAGCTCATTCTGTTTCTTATGCATTAATTGGTTATCAAATGGCTTACTTAAAAACATATTATAAAAAAGAATTTATTTGTGGTATATTAAATTTAAATATAAATAGTGAAGAAAAAACTAAAGAATATTTAAGTGAGGCAAAAAAACTTAATATAGTTGTTTTAAGTCCAGATATTAACTTAAGTGATAAACTTTATAAATTTAAAAATAATTCTTTACTTTTACCATTATCGGTTATTAAAAATGTAGGAATTGAAAGTGTTAATACAATTATTAAAGTTAGAAATGAAAAAAAGTTTGAAGATTTTTTTGATTTTGTTGAAAGAACATATAATTTAGGTATTAATAAAAAAATATTAATTAGTTTAATTAATGCTAATGTTTTTAATTCTTTTTTACTAAATCATCAAACTTTAATAAATATGATTGATAGTGCAATTAGATATGCTGAGATTGCTCATGACTTAGACGTTAGTTTAATTGAAAAACCTGTAGTTAATAAAATGGAAGAATATAGTGATACTAAATTAATGCAAGATGAACTAGATAGTTTTGGATTTTACATAAGTAATCATCCAGCAAGTAAATATAATGCTAAAGATATTGTTAAAATAAATAATATAAAAGAATATTTTAATAAATATGTTAAGTGTGTAGTATTAATAAATAAAATAAGTAAAATTAAAACTAAAACTGGGGATGAAATGGCTTTCGTTAAAGGTAGTGACGAAACTGGCGAGATTGAATTTGTTTTATTTCCTAAATATTTCTACTTAATTAATACTTTAAAAAAGGATAGTTTAGTATTAATATATGGGGTAGTTGCAAGAAGAGTTGATAAATATCAAATAAATATAAGTAGTATAAGTGGGGTGTAGTAAATGGATAATTTAATAAGATTTTTAAAGTGTATTGGGATAGAAAATACTGATAAATATGTGAATCTAAAAATTAATAAAGTAATTGTAGATAAAAATAATGACGAAATAGATGTATATTTAGATTGCTTAAAATATATCGAACCTTCTATGTTAGATGAAATTTTAAATAATTCTAAAAAGGGTATAAATGGAAAAACAAAATGTAAAGTTTACTTAAATAATGACAAGTTAAGTCAAGATGAAATTATTAATGTATTTAAATACGTTTTAAATAAATTTATATCAAAAAAGCCCTCATTAAGTAATCTAGAAAACAATAATGTAATATTTGATGAAGGAGTAATTATATTAGAAGTTAATACCCAAATTGAAGAAGAACTTATTTTAGATAATGTAAAGTCATTTGTAAATGAAATGTCTAATTTGGGAGTTAAAGATATTAATATTACAACCAAAATAAATGTTGAGGAGAATAAAAAGATTCAAGAAGAGATGAATAATTCTCATAAAGATGAAATAGTAGAAAAAGAAGTTAATCCTGTATTTATAGGTAAACATATTGATGGTGATGTAACTAAGATAGATGATATTTTAGGAGAAACTAAAAATATTATTATAGAAGCTTATATTTTTGGTGAAATAGTTACATTAGAAAAGGAAAATATTAATATTATAACTATTAAAGTAAGTGATAAAACTAATAGTATTATTGCTAAAATATTTAAAAGAGATCATGATGATTTTAAAGAAGTGTTATGTAATTTAAAAGAGAAAAAATGGTATCGGATTCATGGTAATGTGGAATATGATAATTTTGCTAAAGAAATAGTATTAAGTGTTCGCAACATGGAAAATATCTCTTCTAAAGATACTTTAGTTAAAGATGATGCCGAAGTAAAGAGAGTAGAGTTACATGCTCATACTATGATGTCTACAATGGATGGTGTAATAAGTGCTACAGATTTAGTTAATTTTGCAATAAAATTAGGTCATCGTGGAGTTGCTATTACAGATCACAATGGTTGTCAATCATTTCCAGAAGCTTTTAAAGCAATAAATAAATTTAATAAAGGAAAAGAAGAAAAAGATAAATTTAAAGGTTTATATGGTACTGAGTTAAACGTAGTTAATGATGATGTAAATGTTGTTTTTAATGTTAATGAAAATAATTATGAATTATTAGAAGATACTTTTGTTGTTTTTGATACCGAAACTACTGGTTTTTATTATGGCGTTGATCAAATGATTGAAATTGGTGCCGTTAAAATAAAAAAAGGGGAAATAATTGATCGTTTTGATGAACTTATAAATCCTAATAGACCTTTACCTAAAAAGATTGTTGAATTAACTAATATAACAGATGAAATGTTAAAAGATAAAGATAACGAAGAGAATGTTACTAAACGTTTCTTAAACTGGGTAGGAGACTGTCCTATGGTTGCACACAATGCCAAGTTTGATATTGGTTTTGTAAGTGAAGCATGTCGCAAATATAATCTAGGTGAATTTAAAACAACTGTTATAGACACAATGGGGTTAGCAAGAATGCTTTATCCAGATTGGTTTAATCACAAATTATCAACGTTAGTTAAAAAATTAAATGTTCCATGGAATGAAGATGAACATCATAGGGGAGATTATGATGCCGAAGGTACTGCTCATTGCTTTTATATTATGTGTAAAACATTATATGATCGAAATATTGAAACAACAAAAGATATTTATGAATCAATTGATACTGATGAATTAGTTAAGTTTTCAGTACCATTTCATATGTGTATAATACCTAAAACAAGAGTTGGTCTAAAAAATATGTTTAAGATAATTAGTTATGCTAATACAAAATATTTATTTAGAAATGATCAACCTAAAGTTCCTCGAAAATGTTTAACCGAAATACGAGAAGATTTATTATTTGGTAGTGGTTGTATAAATGGGGAAATATTTGAGGCAGCTAGAACTAAAGATGATGAAGAACTATCTAATATGATGCAATTCTATGATTATATTGAGGTTCAGCCGATAAGTGCTATGTCTCATTTATTACAAATGGAATCTAGTGGTTTTCGAAGCGAACTAGAATTAGAAAATCATATAAAGAAAATAGTGAGAGTTGCTAAAGCAACAGGTAAATTAGTTGTAGCAACTGGGGATGTTCATAATTTGCGTAGTGAAGATAGAATTTATCGTGAAATAATCGTACGTCAAAAAAATAATGGGAGATTACATCCTTTAAATAGAGAGGGAATAAAAGTTCCTGATATGCAATTTATGACTACCCAAGAAATGCTAGATGCGTTTAGTTTTTTAGGAGAAGATTTGGCGTATGAAATAGTTGTTACTAATCCTAATAAAATATGTGATATGGTAAGTCATATAGAAGTTATTATTGATACTGGTGGAAGACCTTTTGCGCCAACTATTAAAGATAGTGATAAAATAACTGATGAAATGGTAAGAAATAGAGCAAAAGAATTATATGGAGATCCATTGCCTCAAATTGTCCAAGATAGGGTTGACTCAGAATTAAAAGGTATTATTGGTGCTCATTATGATGTAATTTACTTGATTGCTCAAAAATTAGTGAAAAAAAGTAATGACGATGGTTTTTTAGTAGGTTCTCGTGGTAGTGTAGGTTCTAGTTTTGTTGCTACAATGATGGGAATTACTGAAGTCAATCCATTATCAGCTCACTATCGTTGTCCCAATTGTAAGTATAGTATCTTTGAAGATGAGAATGGTAATTCACTTGGTGCTACTTATTCAAGTGGATATGATTTACCAGATAAAAAATGTCCTAAATGTAACACTTTGATGGCTAAAGATGGACAAGATATGCCTTTTGCAACTTTCTTAGGATTTAACGGCGATAAAGTACCAGATATAGATTTAAATTTTTCTGATTTAAATCAAGCAGCAACTCATGAATATACTAAAGTATTATTTGGTGAAAATAATGTTTATCGTGCAGGTACTGTTGGAACAGTAGCTGAAAAAACTGCTTTTGGTTATGTAAAAAAATGGTGTGAAGATAATAATATAGTTTTACGTAATAGTGAAATAGAACGTTTAGCAGTTGGGTGTACAGGTGTAAAAAGAACAACTGGACAACATCCTGGTGGAATTGTTGTTATTCCAGAGTATATGGATGTATTCGATTTTACCCCATATCAATATCCAGCAGAGAATATCTCAGCTGCTTGGCGTACAACCCATTTTGAATATCACGCTATCGAAGATGATGTATTAAAATTAGATATTTTAGGTCATACTGATCCTACACAACTTAGAATGATTCAAGATATGACAGGGATAGATGTTACAAAAGTACCTTTAGATGACAAAGAAACAATGGGAATATTTTTAAGTCCAAAACCACTTGGCGTTTCAAGTGAACAAATTAATTGTCCAACTGGAACACTAGGTATTCCTGAATTTGGTACTCCTTTTACAATAAGTATGTTACATGATACTAAGCCAACTACATTTGGTGAATTAGTTAAAATATCTGGTTTATCACACGGAACAGATGTCTGGTTGGGAAATGCTCAAGAATTAATAAAAAATAATATTGTGCCATTTAAAGAAGTTATTGGGTGTCGTGATGATATTATGGTTTATTTAATGTATCATGGCCTAGAACCAATAAAAGCATTTAAAATAATGGAATTTGTTCGTAAAGGAAAAGCTTCAAAAGAGCCTGCTACTTGGGAAGAACATAAAAAAACAATGAAAGATGCTGGAATAGAGGATTGGTTTATTGATTCTTGTGGAAAAATAAAATATATGTTCCCTAAAGCTCATGCTGCTGCTTATGTAACTAGTGCATTTAGAATAGCTTGGTTTAAAGTTCATATGCCAGAAGTTTATTATACAACTTATTTTTCAACAAGATTTACTGATTTTGATTTAGAAACTATGGTTGCTGGTTATGATGCAATTAAAAAGAAAATGTTTGAAATACAGTCTAAGGGATATGATGCAAGTAATAAAGAAAGTAGTGTTTTAGAAACTTTAAAATTAGCTTTAGAAGCTACTGCTAGAGGATTTAAGTTTGGTAATATTGACATAGAAAAATCAGATGGTATAAATTTTGTTTTAGATAGTGATAGAAGAACTTTAATTTGTCCTTTTAAAACTTTAGATGGCCTAGGGGACTCTGTTGCTAGTAAAATTATTGAGGAGCGTAAAAATCAGCCATTTATAAGTATTGAAGATTTACAAATGCGTGGCAAATTAAGTGCAACATTAATTGAAAAATTAAAAACTTTAAAGGTTTTAGATAATATGCCAGAAACTTCTCAATTAAGTTTATTTTAAAGTTTAATTAGATATGATAAAATTATGGTGAGGTGAAACTATGTTTGTAGATGAAATAACAGTTAAATTGATTGCTGGTAAAGGTGGCGATGGATGTACTTCTTTTCATCGTGAAAAATGTATGCCAAATTTAGGACCGGATGGTGCTAATGGTGGTCATGGGGCAAATATTGTTTTTGAAGTTGATAAAGGTCTAAGCACCCTAGTAGATTTAAGATATAATAAAATAATAAAAGGTGATAAAGGAGAAAATGGTAAAGGGTCTAATAAAACTGGAGCTGATGCTAAAGATGTTATTATAAAAGTTCCAGAAGGAACTACAATAATTGATAAAGAAACTGGAAAAATATTAGCTGATTTAATCCATGATAAAGAACAATTTTTAGCTTGTAAAGGAGGCCGTGGAGGCCGTGGTAATAGAGCTTTTGCTACTCATGATAATCCTGCTCCAAAGACTAGTGAATATGGTGAACCAGGAGAAGAAAAAGAAATTAAATGTGAATTAAAAGTATTAGCTGATGTAGGCTTAATTGGCTTACCTTCTGTTGGAAAGTCTACTCTTTTATCGGTTATAAGTTCTTCAAAACCTAAAATTGCGGCATATCATTTTACGACATTAAATCCTAATTTAGGAGTAGTTAAATTAAAAGATGGTCGTTCGTTTGTAATGGCAGATTTACCTGGTTTAATTGAAGGAGCTTCAACTGGTTTAGGATTAGGCTTAAAGTTCTTAAAACATGCAATGCGTACTAAAGTATTAGCACATGTTATAGATATGGGATCATTTGAGGGGCGAGATCCAATTGATGATTATAAAATAATTAGAAAAGAATTAGTTAATTATGGTAAAGGATTAGAAAATAAAAAACAAATAGTCATCGCTAATAAAAAAGATTTACCAGGATTTGAAGAAAATATCATTAGATTTAAAAAAGAGTATCCTAATGTTTCAGTTATGGAAATAAGTGCTGTTATGAATGATGGTGTTGAAGATGCTATGATTGAAATAGCCAATATTTTAGATAGTATAAAAGAAGTAGAAGAAGATACTTTTTATGAAGAAGATGTTACTTATAAATATGAAGAGAAAAAACCATTTACAATTATTAAAGATGGCGATACATGGATAGTAAAGGGTAAAGAAATATCTAAATTATTTTATATGACTAAATTCACTGAAGATGAATCAGTTGCTAGATTTTCACGTAAACTACATGGAATGGGTGTTGAAGATGAACTAATTCGTCTAGGCGCTAAAAAGGGTGATGATATTCAAATTGAAGATTATATCTTTCAATTTAAAGAATAAAGGATAGATATTCTATTCTTTTTTTTGTATAATACATTTAGAGGTGAAAAGGATGAAAATATTATCAGTAAATGCTGGAAGTAGTTCTTTAAAATTTCAACTATACGAAATGCCTGAAGAAAAAGTATTAATTTCTGGGGTTTTTGAAAGAATTGGAATTGATAATGGAATATATACAGTTAAAATTAATGGAGAAAAAATAAAAAAGGAAGCAGATTTAAAAAATCATGCTGTATGTGTTGATATACTTATTCAAGAATTAATAAATTATAAAGTAATAGATAATTTAGATGAGATAAAAGGAGTAGGACATCGTTTAGTTCATGGTGGGGATAGATATAATAAATCAGTTATAATTGATAAAGATGTAATAAAGAGTGTTAAAGAGTTAATACCACTAGCACCACTTCATAATCCTGCTAATTTATTAGGTGTAGAAACTTTTAAAAAAGCTATTCCAAAAGCAGTACAAGTAGGATGTTTTGATACTGCATTTCATCAAACTATGGATGAAGATAATTATTTATACGCAGTACCTTATGAGTGGTATACAAAATATGGTATTAGAAAATATGGCTTTCACGGAATGAGTCACAAATATGTTTCAAGTCGCGCTGCGGAAATTTTAGGACGCAAATATTGCAATATTATTGTATGCCATTTAGGAAGTGGTGGGTCAATTTCTGCTGTTCGTGATGGTAAATGTATTGATACATCAATGGGATTTACTCCAAATGCTGGAATAGTAATGGGGTCTCGTTCTGGTGACATAGATTATTCAATTATTCCTTATATGATGAAACAAACTGGAATGTCTTTAGATGAAATTGATAATATCTTAAATAAGAAAAGTGGAATGTATGGATTAAGTGGTATTTCAAGTGATTTTAGAGATATCGAAGCAAAAATTAGTGAACGTGATCATCGCGCTATAATGGCTCATCATTTGTTTGTAGATTCAGTAGTTGATTATATTGCAAAATACTATGTTGAACTAGGTGGTTGTGATTGTCTTTGCTTTACTGCTGGAGTTGGTGAGAATTCTCCACACGTAAGACGTATGATTATTGATAGATTAGCAGCATTAGGAATTAAAATTAATAGAGCGCTAAATGAAGAAATGCGTTTTGGTAAAGAGGGATTAATATCTTCAAGTGATTCAAGCGTTTTAGTTTATGTAATTCCAACAGATGAAGAGTTAATGATTGCTAGAGATACTTATAATTTAATTATAAATAAATAGAAAAAGGTTAGATAGATGCAAAAATCAGTGATTAGAAAAATTTATAAAAAGATAAAAGAGTATGATACAATTGTTATTGCTCGTCATTTGGGGCCTGATCCTGATGCTGTTACTACTGAAATTGCATTACGTGATTCAATAAAAGCAACATTTCCAAAGAAAAAAGTTTATGCAGTTGGAGCTAGTGTCAGTCGTTTTAATACTTTTGGGAAATTAGATAAAATTAAAGAAGATGAATTAGTTAATCCTCTTTTAATAGTAGTTGATGTTCCAAATATATCTCGTATAGATGGCGTAACTTTTAGTTTGTATAAAGAAGTAATAAAAATTGATCATCACCCTTATGAAGATGCTATGGGTAAAATTGAAATGGTTGATACTAATAGTTGTTCAGCAGCTCAGTTAGCAGCAGAAGTTATACTAAACACTAGATTAGTTATGACAAAAGAAGTTGCTGAAAATCTATTTTTAGGAATTGTTTCTGATAGTGATAGATTTTTATTACCTTATACATCTTCAAAAACTTTTGATATTGTAAATAAACTTATTAAAAATACTAATCTTGATTTTTCTAAATCGTATAATAAATTATACGAAAGACCATTAGATGAAATAAGATTTCAAGGCTTTATTGCTATGAATATGGTAGTTACTGAAAATGGTTTAGGTTATATGAAAATTACTGCTGAGGATGTAAAAAAATTTAATGTTGATACTTCAACAGCTAGTAATATGGTTAATAACTTTAATTTTATAAAAGGAATTAAAGTATGGGTTTTTATAACAGAAGATGAAAAAAATAATGTTTATAAAATTAATATTAGAAGTAGGGGACCAATTATAAATAAAGTAGCTGCTAAATATAATGGTGGTGGTCACCAATTTGCAAGTGGAATTAGGACTTCTGATAAAGAAGATATTGATAAATTAATTAATGATTTAGACGATGTATGTAAAAATAAAAACTAACTTAACGTTAGTTTAAAGGTTACAATTTAAATGTTGTAACTTTTTTTAATTTTTAAATTCAAGGTATATAGATGAATCAAATAAATGGTCAACTAAATCCCCATCTTCTTTCTTTAAAGCTTCATTATCTACTAGAAAATAGGTATGATATAGATAATCTTTTCCATCATCACTAATAGGATCATCCCAAGTTAAGTCAACATGTAACCATTCATCATTAATATTTACTGCATTCCAAATATGAGTATTACTAGCAATTCGATAATTTTTTATATTTAATCTATCTAAAATAAGTGCATATAAATCTGCATAACCATTACAAGTAGCATACCCTTCAATTAACGCTCCATAGGCTGTGTTGCTATGATATTTGCTACTACCTGTATTATTTTTTTCTATATCATATTTAGTATGATTTATAATAAAATCATGTAATACTTTTAGTTTTTCTTCTACTGTCATAGAATCATTGATATTTTCTTTTATAACATTATCTAACTTAGCATTAATCATATTTTTTTCTTCTTCTGTATAAGTTCTATCTAAACTAATTGTTATCTCTCCATTTTCATCATAAACAGTTTGAATTGTACTAAAAGAATTAAAAGGATTTACATAGTTATTTATTTCTGTTAATAAGACATCTTGAGTTGATATGTCTTTTACATCATTAATACATTCATAGTACTCAGTTGGACAATAAAAAGTAAATTCTTCCCAACCATTATTTATTACACTATAAAAAATATTTAATAAGTCGTTATAGCTATATGGGACAAAATTCTCTGTATTTTTTATATACATAAAATCATAACTTTTATAATATTCGTTTTTAGGTACTATTATTACATCAGGTCTACTATTAATTAGTTTTTTACAATAATTAGTAATAATATTTAAATTAGTAACTTCAAATACTATTATAGTAATCAAGATAATACTTATTATAATATCTTTAAGTTTCATTAAGTTCACCTAAATAATTATAGCAAAAAAAAATAAACTAGACTAGTCTTAGTTCATTTCTTTAAGCTTACTATTTAATCTTGATTTATGTCTAGCAGCATTATTCTTTTTGATTAAACCCTTTGCTACAGCTTTATCAACATTTTTTTGTACAATATTTACAAGTTTAGTAGCATTTTCTTTATCATTAGCAGCAATAGCTTTTTCTGCATTTTTAATTGAATTTTTAACTCTCGCTTTTAATTCGTGGTTATTAAGAGTTGTTTTAGCTATTTGTTTAATTGCTTTTTTAGAACTTTTTATATTAGCCATAATTACTCCTTCCTTAGATACGCTTATGATTTTATCAAATAATTAAGCCTTTTTCAAGTGCTTTTAAATAACATAATATTATAAAATATGGCAAAGTCTTAAGTTGCAAATTTTTTTTGTTTATGTTACCATACGTTTACATATATTAATAAGAATATATGTAAGGAGATTAAAAATATATGAATTATCCAAAATTTAGTTTATTAAAATTAAATGAATTAGATAAGGAAAAATTAGGGGAAAATTTAAAAAAAGTAAGAAATTTTATTAAAAATAAAAAAATTAGTATGCAAGCATTATTATTAACCGGTGCAATTGCTTTTACAGCTGGTAAAGTTAATATTAATAGTAAACCTAAATACAAGATATCTGACTTATATGTAGGAGTTTATACTGATTATTATGGAGAAGAAAAACTTGCGGTTTTATTAAAAAAAGATAGTAATGTATTAAATGATTCAGGAGAACTTGAAGTTTACTATGAAGATATTAATGGATTATTTAATTCAAATACTATAAAAATTGAAGAAGTAGAAGCTTTTTTTAGTTGCTTGTCTGAAAGTGATTTAGATAGAATTAAAAAATATGATAATGAACTTACTATTGATTGTATTAATGAATTTATGGAAGATATTGAATCAAAATATCAGCTTTTAAATGATAGAGATGAAGATGAAAGTAATATACCCAAAGTTTATGATATTAATAATTATTTTATTGGTATATATTACAACAATTCCTTAAATACGTGGGTATGTGATGTTTTTTCAAGAGAAAGTACATCTATTTATAGTCAATATAAAAAATTATACAAAGCAAGTACTAGTGAAACTGATTCACAATATGCTACTCTTATATTAACAACTAAATTAATTGAAAATATAAGTAGTGATGATTTAAAAACAGTTAATAAACTAGGAGGATTAAGAGAAACTGATTTAGAAAGTATAAAAGATAATATAAATAATCAAATACTATCAAAAACTTACATTCCATTAAATAATTATTTATTAAGTAATGCTACATCTAACAATGATAATAATAATGTTACTACTAGTAGTAAAAATACAGGAAGTTATTTATCTGATTTAAATTATGGTATTTATTATGATAATGAAGGTACGAAAAAAGTAATAATATATAGTGAAAAAAATCCATCGATATTAATTACTAGTGATGGAATAGTTAAAGGAACAAATGAGTTTTCTGAAAACTATAAAATAATTAGTACAGATAAAATATATAATTTAGTTACTAGTGGATTAATTACTAATCAAAGTTATCAAGATTTATTAAATTATTATAGCCTATTAGAAAATCCATTAAATATCACTGATTTACAAAAAATTGCTATTGGATTTTCTAACATTGATCTTGATAAATTAACTCCTGGTACTAAAATGACTTTAACTCTAAAATAAAAAAATCGATTTAAAATCGATTTTTTTAGATGCTATAAAACTTCTTTTTATTATTTAGTAAGATAACACCTATTAAAGATACACCTGCAAGAATGATTATACTTGTTGGTATGAAAGCGCCAGTTTCTGGATTTTCAGTATTATTTTCACTTGGCCTTGTAACGTTTATGTTAATAGTGTATTCTTCAGTTATTTTACCATCAGTAGCAGTAATAACAAATGTATTATTTCCTTCTACAATGTCTAATTTTCCACCACCTTCAACTGTAATACCATCGCTTGCTTTAACAGTAATAACTGTATAATCTAAAGTAGATGAAAGATTTAGATTCCATGTTTTTTTAGTTAAGTCTAAATCTCCAATTCCCTCGATATTGATTTTATCAACTAAACTATCAGCTTTAACAAATACAGGTAAGATAAATACAATGGCTAAAACAACATATAAAATTTTCTTCATACTATATCTCCTTATTATTAATATAATATATGATTAACAATAAGTAAATCTTAAATAAATATATATTTACATTTAATTGTTAATTATTTATTTTTTTATGTTATAATCATTTTTGTGATTTGTATGAAAAGAAATGAAGTAGATTATAATAAATTAAGTCCAATGATGCAACAATATTTAGATATCAAAAAAAATCATGAAAATGAATTATTATTTTATCGAATAGGTGATTTTTATGAATTGTTTTTTGAAGACGGAGAGACTGCATCAAGAGTTTTAGAATTAACTTTAACTGGCAAAAATGCTGGTTTAGAAGAAAGAATTCCGATGTGTGGAGTTCCTTTTCATTCTGTACGACCATATATTGAAAAATTAATTGAAAAAGGTTATAAAGTTGCAATATGTGAGCAATTAGAAAATCCTAAAACTACTAAAAATATGGTAAAAAGAGGAGTTGTTCAAGTAATTACTAAGGGTACTTTAACTGATTATGAAATGTTAAAACCTAATGATAATAATTTTATTGGTAGTATTTTAGATTATGGTAATTCTTATATTTTAACTTATGCTGATATATCAACTGGAGAGTTATTTTCTTTAGAAGTAATTCGTAATGAACAAATTTTATTAAATGAAATATTAAATTTAGGATTAAAAGAAGTTGTTTTAGTTGATAATAGTAGTTCATCATTAATTAATGTTTTAAAAAATAATTATAATATAGAAATAAGTTATAATGCATCTTATTTAGATAATGAATATGAATACTTATATAAAGATATTGAAGATAAAAGGTATATATTAGGGATTAAACATTTATTATATTATTTAACAGTTACTAATATGAAAGATTTAACTCATGTTGAAAATGTTAAAATAGTAGATAAAAATAAATATTTAAGCATGGATGTTCATACAATTAGAAATTTAGAACTTTTTGAAACTTTAAGATTAAAAGATAGAACTTATTCGTTAATATGGTTATTAGATAAATGTAAAACATCAATGGGTTCAAGAAAATTAAAAAGTTGGTTAAGTAATCCATTAAAAGATATTAGTGTTTTAAATAGTAGATATGATAAAATAGAAAAAATTAATACTGAGTTTATTATTAAAGATGAATTAAGAAGTTTTTTATACGAAGTTTATGATATAGAAAGATTATGTGGAAAAATTAATTCAGGTAATTTAAATGCTAGAGATTTATTACAATTAAAAGGTAGTGTAAAGTTATTTCCTGATATTAAAAGTAGAATTAAAATATTAGGTTTTGATTATGAATTAGATGATAATCATGAAGTATATGATTTACTAGAAAAGGCTATTTATGAACAACCACCTGTTACTTTAAAAGAAGGATATTTAATTAAAGAGGGCTATAATAAAGAGTTGGATGAGTTAAAGAGTATTCGTAGTGGTGGAAAAGATTTTATTGCTTCTTTTGAAGAAAAGATTAAAGAAGAAACTGGTATTAAAAATTTAAAAGTTGGTTTTAATAAAGTATTTGGATATTATATTGAAGTTTCTAAGGGGCAATCTAAATTAGTTCAAGAAAATTTTGGGTGGGAAAGAAGACAAACACTAACAAATTGTGAACGTTTTATATCACCTGAACTAAAGGAAAAAGAAGCACTTATATTAAATGCTGAAGAAAAGATTATTGATTTAGAATATAAATTATTTATTGAAATAAAAGAAGAAGTTAAAAAATATATTTTTAGTTTAAAAAGAGCTAGTGAAGTTATTAGTGAATTAGATGCTTTAATATCTTTAGCTGTTTGTGCTGAAGAGTATAACTTAGTAAGACCGGTATTATCAACTAAAAACGAAATTAGAATTATTAAGGGAAGACATCCAGTTGTAGAAGCAGTTAGTAATGGTGGTTATGTAGCAAATGATTGTATAATGAATAAAGATATTAGTACTTTACTTATTACTGGACCTAATATGAGTGGTAAATCTACTTATATGCGTCAACTAGCTATAATTGTAATTATGGCTCAAATGGGTTCTTTTGTTCCAGCTACTAGTGCTACATTACCTATTGTTGATAAAATCTTTACAAGAATTGGAGCTTCTGATGATTTAGTATCAGGTGAATCAACTTTTATGGTCGAGATGCGTGAAGCATGTAATGCAATTTTAAATGCTACTGATAAGTCATTAATTTTATTTGATGAGTTAGGAAGAGGTACTGCAACTTATGATGGTATGAGTTTAGCTCAAGCAATACTTGAATATATTAATAAACATATTAAATGTAAAACTTTATTTTCAACTCATTATCATGAATTAACAAGTCTTAGTATGGATTTTTCAAGTATTAAAAATGTTCATGTTGATGCTCATGAAGAAAATGGAAATGTAACATTTTTACATAAAGTAGTTAATGGTCCGATTGATAAAAGTTATGGTATTCACGTAGCAAGACTAGCTAATATGCCTGAAGAATTATTAAAAAGAGCTATGGAAATACTAAATATTTATGAAAAAAATGATACGATAAATAATCCATCTAAACAAGTTTGTTTTGATTTTGATGCTATTGAAAAAGAGGAAAAACAAGAAAAGGAAAATGTTATTAAAGAGGAAAATAATAAACTTATTAATTATTTAAATAATTTAGAAGTAAATAATTTAAGACCTATAGATGCTTTAATAGAAATAAATAAAATGAAAGAAATGATAAAAAGTAATAAAAATAGTGATTAAGGCACTATTTTTTGTTATAATTATTAGCGAGGGAATGAAATGAAAACGAGAAGTGAATTGAGAGAAAAAATAATGACTATCTTATATCAAATTGATATATGTAAAAGTCAAAAAATTGATTTTAATGTAGAAGAAGTTATAAAAGAAAATTTGGATATTGATAATGAATTTGTTAGAGATATTGTTTATGGTGTGATTACTTATGAACAGGATATAATTGAGTTAGCTAATAAATATTTAATTAATTGGAATATAGCAGACATGGATAAAATAGGAGCTGCAATATTAAAAATGGCTATTTATGAATTAAAATATACTGATACACCACATATAGTTGCTATTAATGAAGCTATTGAACTTGCTAAAAAATATTCATCTGAAGAAGTTAAAAAAATGATAAATGCTGTTTTAGATAAATTAATAAAAGAGTAAGTTATGGATATTAAATACGTTACTATAAGTGATATAAATAGATATATTAAAGCTAAATTTGATATGGATAATCACCTTGGTAGAGTTTATTTAAAGGGAGAAATATCAAATTTTAAACATCATACTAGGGGACATTTATATTTTACTTTAAAAGATGAAGCATCAAGGCTTGCAGCAGTTATGTTTGCTTCTAGTGCAAAAAATATTAATTTTGAACCAGAAGATGGAATGAAAGTTCTAGTAAGTGGAAGAGTTACAGTATATGAAGCAACTGGTAGTTATCAAATATATGTTGATGAAATGCAACTTGATGGTATTGGTAACTTGTATTTGGAATATGAAAAGTTAAAGAAAAAATTAGATAGTGAAGGCTTATTTGCTAAGGAACATAAAAGACCTATTCCTAAATATCCTAAAAAAATAGGTATTATTACTGCCCCAACAGGAGCTGCTATAAGAGATATTTTAAGTACTATAAAAAGAAGATACCCAATTTGTGAAACGATTTTATTTCCAGCATTAGTCCAAGGAGTGGGTGCTAAAGAATCAATTGTAAAACAATTAAATAGAGCTCAAGAATATGATTTAGATGTAATCATATGTGGTCGTGGAGGAGGTTCAATCGAAGATTTATGGGCATTTAATGAAGAAATTGTAGCTAGAGCTATCTATGAATCTAAAATACCTGTAATCTCTGCTGTTGGTCACGAAATAGATTTTACGATTGCGGATTATGTAGCAGATTTAAGAGCACCAACTCCAACGGGAGCTGCAGAGATGGCTGTACCTAATTTAGTAGATTTAAATAATTTACTTGAACAATATAAAATACGTTGTAATGAAGGTATCTCTAATATTTTAAAAAAGAATGAATTACGATTAAATAATGTTACAAGTTCTTTTGTTTTAAAAAATCCATTAAATTTATACGCTATAAAAGAACAAAAACTTGATAATTTAATAGATACTTTAAATAAATATATTATAAATAAAATAAATAATAGTAAACTAGTATATGAAAAGATTGTTTCTAATAATATTTTAAGAAATCCAAATGTTTTATTAGAAAAGAAGAAAAATAATTTTAATATCTTATTAAAGACTATTGAAGTTTTAAATCCAATGAAATTATTAGATAGTGGGTATAGTATTGTTAAATTTAATGATAAAGTAATTAATGATATTAATTTAGTTAATGAAAACGATTTAATAGATATTAGTTTAAAAAATGGTAGTATAAAAGCTAAAGTTGTAGAAAGGAAAGTAAAAAATGGCAAAGAGTGAAAAAAGTTTTGAAGAAAATTTAACTGAATTAGAACAATTAGTTAAAAAACTAGAAAATGGTAATGAAGATTTAGATAATGCAATAAATTGTTATGCAGATGCCATGAAATTAGCTAAAATTTGTGGAGAAAAGTTAAAAAGTGCTGAAGAAAAAGTTAATAAAATATTGACTGAATCAGGAACATTAGAGGATTTTACTATAGACGAAGAAAAATAGTGAGATAACAAACATGAGTAATAAATGTAAAAAAAATTTAATATTTTTAATAATAATTTTATTATTTTTTACAGTATATAAAACAAATAATAATATTATTAGTGGGGATACCCAGTTAAAAGAAAATGCTGATACCGAGGTAGAGGCTAGTGAAGAAGAAAATAAAGAATTATTAGAATCTAAGTATAATGATTGTTTGTATAGTTCTTATAGTGAATTAGAAACTAATAATGAATTAAAAGAAATGGAAGAAAAACTAACTACTTATTTACAAAATTATAATGTTAGTGTGGCTTTTAAAGATATTAATACTGGATATGTATATAATTATAATTTGGATAAGGTATATTATGCTGCCAGCACCATAAAAATGCTTGATGCAATATATATATATTTAAATGCTTATAATGGAAATATTGATTTAAATACAGAAGTTACTTACTTAGCTGAGAATAAAATGGGTTCATCCTTAAAAATGCAAAATTACAGCATAGGAGATAAAGTATCTTTAAGAAAATTAGTTGAATACGCTATAACAGTAAGTGATAATACTGCTCATAGTATGCTAGTAGATTATATTGGTGAAGAGACTTTAAAAGAATTTGGTCAAAGCCTAGGAGCAACAACAACTTTGGTTGGTGGCGATATTTTTGGCTCAATTAATACCTATGATTCTTTAATTTATTTAGAAGCACTAAATAATTTAATTAATAATACAGGTGAATTAGGTGAAGAGTTAAAATCGTATTTTGTAAATAGTGATCAGAATTATTTAAATTTTCCTGAAGAAGGAATTGAAGCTTCTCAAAAGTATGGTGAATTTGAAAATTATTATCACGCTAATGGTATTGTTTATGCAGAAAATCCTTACTTAATTAGTATTTTAACATTACATGGATATGATAACTTTGAAGAAGTAATAAGAAATATTAATAAGGAAATTTATAATTTGCAAAAAACATTTTATAAAAATAGAAAAAATGTTTGTTATGAAAAAGTTTATGGCGATAATAGTACAGAAAGTTAAAATAATTGGGTATTTAATTAAATACTCTTTTTTTGTATAATAAAATTATTAAAGATAGGTGGTAAGAAGTGAAATTAGAACATATTTATAAAGAATATAATTTAAATAGTAACAAAATAATAGTATTGAAAGATGTTAATATCGAATTTAAGCCTAATAATTTTTATGCCATAATGGGCAGAAGCGGATCAGGAAAGAGTACTTTAGTAAATATTCTTGGTTTATTAGATGAAGCTTCATCTGGTAATTATTATTTAAATGAAAAAAATATATCAAGTTTAAGTGCAGATGCAAAATCAGATATAATTGCTAAACAAATTGGCTTTGTTTTTCAAAGTTTTTATTTAAACAATTCTTTAACTGCTTTAGAAAATGTTATGTTACCATTATATATTAATAAAGGAGTAAAAAAAGAAGAAAGAAAAAATATTGCTACTTCTATGTTAAAAAAATTAGGTTTAAGTGATCGCCTTAATCATAAACCAAAAGAATTATCTGGTGGTGAACAACAACGTGTTGCCATTGCTAGAGCCTTAATAAATAATCCTAAAATAATAATTGCTGATGAACCAACTGGTAATTTAGATACGGCTAATGAAATAGAAATTTTTAAAACATTAAAAGATATTAGTAAGGAAAATAAAATTGTTATAGTAGTTAGTCATAATCCTGTAGTTATAGATTATTGTGATTATTTATATGAAATGAATGATGGAATATTAAAAGAGGTAAGAAGATGAAAATAACGGATATATTATCTTTATCTTATCTTAATATTAAAACTTCTAAATTTAAAGCTTTTATTTATGGTTTAATTTTATTCTTCTTTTTTCTTTTACTTGGGCTTCTATTCTCTGGTTCGAAAACAATTTCTTCTTTTGCAGACAGATATACTAATACAGATTTTCACTATAAAGTTGCAATGGTTGATATTGGTGATGCGAAAAGAGAAGATGTAATAAAAGAAATTGAATCTTTAAACATTCCCCATATTTCTAAAATATTTTCTAGTAATATTGATATATTTACAACTACGAAAATTTCGAATGTTGAAAATGACATAAATGGTATAGTTGAATTGTATGGGAATTATCAAGGAATAGAATATGTGTTAGATTCAGGTCGAGATATCGAGGAGGCTGGAGAAGCTGTTTGTGCGTCAAGTTTTTACCCTGGCCTTTTATCGCATGTTAATGATAAATCAGAAATGATAGATATGAAAACAAAAGTAGGAAAAGATATATTTATTAAATATACTCAATATAAATCTTTTTTTAATGGCGAGACAATAGATTTAAATACTTATAATGTTCCATTAAAAGTTGTAGGAACTTTTGATTGGGAAAAAAGTTTAACTGGCTCTAATGCTTGTTATGTAGCCGAAGAAACTTTTGATGAAATTATCAAAACTTCTCGTCCTGTTTATGAAAATGCCGAAATGGAAGAAGATAAGCTTAAAGATTTAGATATTTTAGTTTTAGTGGATAAATATGAAAATCTACCCATTGTTTTAGATGAGTTACAAAAAAATGGCTATGAAACTTCTCTTTACTATAAATTAGATTTAACTCCAGTAGTAGTTATTGAAAAAGTAGTTACATATCTTTCTATATCCATTTTTATTGGGTCAGTATTCATTGTTTATCAGTTTATTAAAAATACATATCGTGAAAATGTAAATCAAATAAAATTATATAAATTTATTGGTTATAAGAAAAAATTAATAACTTTAATCTTTATAGTACAATATTCTTTATTAACATTTATTTCCTTTATAACTGCTAGCATTATATTACCAATTATTAGACTAATCGTTAGTAATATTTTTTATAATAATCCTAATTTAAGTGCTTTAGAGATTAAATTAAGCTATATGGGTGTTAATCTTTATTTAATATTTGTAACTTTAGCAATAATTATAATATTTTTTAGATTTATGTCGAAAAAGAATATAGAAAAATGGAGTTAGTATGTTATATTTAAAAATATTTTATCAAAAGAGTATAAGAAAGTATGGGTTAATACTCGTAGTATTATTTACTCTAATTCTTCTTCTTGTTAATTTTTCTAAATGTATTGATATTCAAAAAAATATGGAAGAAGATTTAGATATATATAAAACACTAACTTTTGTTCCCAAAAGTAATTGGAATTATCTTGATAGTATTACTAAATATGAAAATTATATTGCAGAGTACGATGTTGATGAAGAGAGTAATACTTGTTATATAAAATTTAAAGAAAGAGAAAATCTAAAACAATATTTAGATGAGTATCAAAAAAATTTTACTAAGTTAAGTATTTATGATTTTAGTTTAGATAGTAAATATAATGCTATAAAAAATGTAACAAAATGGTTAATTATATTATCTATATCTATTATATTATTTATAATTTTATTCTTTTCTCTTAATATTTTATATAATTTAGAAAAAGATATATCTTTATTTAAATTATTGGGTTTTAAAAATAAGAAAATTATTTTAATTACATTAGGTTTATTATATATATATTATTTTTTAATGTTTTTAATAAGTATTTTATTAACAAGAATAATATATTTTATATTTAGTTTAAATAGTTTAAAAGTAATTCTTAGCGTTAATAATTTATATATTTTAGATTTTAATAATTATATTTTACTATGGTTAATAATTAGTATCTTTATTATTTTATCATTTATTAGAGTAACTTATAAAGTAGTTAAAATATCTCCGATTAATTTGATTAAGGATGAATAATATTTGTCCTTTTTTTATTTGGATAGATTATCCTTTAATTTGTTAGTGTAGAAAATGTGTGGAGATTTTCTCCTAAAAAATAAGATTTATAATTAAGTTAATCTTACTTTTTTTGAAATAGATAGTCAATATCAATTTTTTAAATATATTTAATTTCTCTATCAGAAATTAGTTCTTTAAGTTTGTTATTTTGTGAATTATCATCAAATCTCGGTAATGAAACATTAATTGAATAATCTAATGAATAGTTTGATGATAATTTTTGATCATATTTAATATTTCCTAACTCTTTAATTTTAATATTTATATCTTCATAATCATATGTCCCAAATTTTAAGTTAAAGTAATCTTCAATTGTTAAAGTATGATTATTTGCTTTATATACAAGTAGTTTTAATTTATTTTCTAATCCTTTTTCTGAAAAGCCATATGGAGAAGAAGTTATGTATCTAGCAAACGCTTGACTAATATGTCCTTCCATTGAGCAAGGACATTTATAGTCACTATCTTTCTGATTTTTAATACCATCGATATTATTTAAAATGCATATCATATGTTTTTTTATATCCTTTTTTTGCTCTGGATATTTTTCTATTTGATAATTAACCAAAGTTATAAATTCATCAATTAAATCATTTCTAATATATTCATCTGCTATATTTTTTAAATTAATTTCTTGCTTAAATATATAATTTAAATGTTTTCTAAAATAGTGAAACGGATCTAAAACAAATTTAGCATTAGGAAAACAATTATCGTAATTTTTAATTCCTTTAGCTCCATCACCTGAAATAAATATCTTCTTAAATTTATCAATATCATATTTTTTATTAACATAATCAAATATAACTTCCCATAATTCTTCATATGATAGTTTTGAAGAAGAAAAATATCTTACATTTTTAAGTTTTTTTCTTTTAACAAAATCTTCTTCATAACCTTCATGTACAATGGCAGTTGGACAAATTTTGTTACCACCTTTTTGAAGATTAGCATGGATTTCATCCATTTCAATATATAAGATATCAGGCTGATTTGTAGATTTAGCAATATCTTCTATAATTGAGCCATCTAAATTTTTAATTTTTTTAGACACTGTACTACGAGAAATAATTGTATTTTTTAATGCATGTTTAGCAGCTTGACTCATATTTTCATCCATAGCATATTTAACTAATTGATATTCTGCTTCATTGGTAAATTTTTGATAAGGTTTAATATTTAAAATATCTCTTAAAGGAACATACCTTTCTTTAGTTGATTTGCTAATATAAGAAGTA
>CALWAK010000006.1 GCA_944373095.1 uncultured Bacilli bacterium | reverse complement strand
TTTTATCTTCAAATGTTAATTTTCCCATAATAAAACCTCGTTTCTATTTTGTCCAAGAAACGGGGTTCACATCATATTCTGCATTGAATTTATTATTCGATTTTTTTAATCATAGGGACTCTAAAATTACTTATCAAATAAATAGACAACCTAAAATAACACCAAATGGTATATGTAGTTTCTCAATATATGTATGTTTTGATAGTATTAAACATACAATTGGTATAGATTTTGATCCTAATCCTAAAATACTATACGAAGTTCAGTATAAACCGATTACCCCAATATTTACAGGTGATAAAGTATTTTATGTAAACACTCCTTCTTTTGAAGAATATATGGCCCAAAAATTATGTATTATTGCAGAATGTCAAAATCTTAAAAACTTCCATAGATTAAAAGATTTTTATGATATATATAAATTACATAATGGCCAATATGACTATAAAAAGTTCTCTAATTATTTTAAAAAAATGTTAGAAGATAGAAAGAGGATAAATATTGATAATATTGATTTAACACACTTAAATAAGGATTTAATAAATGAAACAATTGAATTATGGAATAAAAATAAAGAAAGTTTTGAATTTTTAGATAAGAACGTGGATTATGAAGAAGCAGTATATTATGCAAAAAGTTTATTAACTGATCAATTACTTAAATTAGGAATAAGAAAATTATAAATCATTAAAATTACTATCAATTATTAGTATTAATATCTATAAGATTTCTAAAAATAAATCACAAAACTTAAAGTTTATATTTTTTTATAATTTACTTGATATTTTTTTATTAATTATGTATTATATTTCAAATTGAAAGGAGTTACGTATGAACAATAAATTAATCTATGATAGTAGTTCTAATAAAGCTTTAATACTAACTGATGATAATAAGAAGAAAGAGGTAACATATTATTCACAACTACCAGAATATTTAAATTTAGAAAATGCCAAAGAAACACTTGAAAAAAATATTGCAAATTTAAATAATAAAGGTGATGAATTAGCAAAAAAACTTGCATACTTTTATAATTGCTTACCAAATAATGAAATTGGAGTTTTTAGTTTTATTGCTTATTTTTCATTATTTATTATGATTTTTATAAGTTTTATTTTTATTGATGTTAATGGGCCACTATCACCTACATTTATTTTTATTAGAAATTTACTTCTAACATATGGAATTGGTTATAAAATTATTTTAGTTGAGTTGCAAAAATGGTTAAGTAAAAATTATGGTTGTAAAAATATTATATCTAATTTAGTAAGTAAAATTAATAAAAGTAAATTAGAAAATCTTGAAAAACAATTATCATTAGTAAAAGAAAGATTAGAAGAATTAGATTACTATAAAGAACGTGAAAAAGTATCTAAACAAGAAGATAGCGAATTAAAAAAGCAAGATCAAACAATAATTTATTCAAACTTTAATGAAGAAAGTTTAAAAAGATTAGAAGAAGAATTAGAAGAGATGAGAAAAAATAATCTTTATGATCATTCTAGAGAATTAAAACTAGAAAGATCTTTAAAATTTCCTCATTAAAATTATATTTAGGAAATGTTTATCATTTTTTTCATATAAAAAAAGGGATTATCCCTTTAATAAAATATAAAACTACTTAGTATTACCGCTAGTAAAATATATAAAATAATTATTAAAAAATTATTATTATTTTTTTTCATTTAAATAAATGCTCCAACAATGATTATAAGTAAAATAAATAACACTAAGATGATAGCAGGTCCCATGCATCCGCAAGCACCATTATTCATAAATCATTCCTCCTTTTTATATATTCAATATATTTTATGGATTAATTATTTTTTTGTGTATGATATTTGTAATGATATGATATAATACTTATATATTGAGGTAATTTATGAAGAAAAAAATATTATTATTACTTTTTATTATTTTATTTACAGCCAGTGGTTGTGGATCTAAAAAAATACGTACATGTCATTTAGAACAAGAAAACTATATGACGCAAGATATTGAATTTACTACTGATAAAGATAATATTAGTAAAATAAAACTTACTATTTCATTTGCTAGTGAATTAATAAATACATCTGAACTTAAAAATTTAACCAATGAGCAAAAAGAACAAATACGTAAATCTATAATGGAAAATCTAGGTCTTGATACCGAAAACACTGAAGGTTTAAATTTTAGTTTAGATATTAATGATAAAATGGCTTTTATATTAGATATAGATGTAAATGATAAAAATATACCACTATTAAAAACATTAGGTCTAGATTTATCTGATAAAGATACTAATATTGATACAGTAGTTAAAAGTTTAACTAGTAATGGTGCTAAATGTGATTAATCAGTTATCTTTTGATTTTTAATAAACTCTTTTAATATTTTACTAATAGCGCGTTTTTCTATTCTAGATACATAACTACGTGATATATTCATATTCTTAGCTATCTCTTTTTGAGTCATAGCTTTTTTATTGTTTAAACCATATCTTTTAATAATAATTTCTCGTTCTCTATCATTTAATTTAACTAAATACTTATTTATTAAATTTATATTTTCTTTTAAATATAATTCATCATCTAAGGAATCTTTATTATCTTTTAATACATCTATTAACATAATTTTATTACCATCTTTATCATAACCAATTGAATCATTTAAAGATACAGTATTTTGATATTTTTTATTACTTCTAAAATACATTAATATTTCATTTTCTATACATCTAGCTACATAGGTAGTAAGTCTAATATTTTTATCATTTTTATAAGAATCTATACCTTTTATTAAACCAATTGTACCGATACTTATTAAATCATCAGACTCAGTTAAATTATTATCAAACTTCTTTACAATATGCGCTACTAATCTTAAATTATGTTCAATTAATTTATTTCTTGCATTAACATCTTTTTGCTCTAATAATTTTAAATATTTTTCTTCTTCTTCTCTACTTAAAGGATCCAAAAATACAGTATTAGAATAACTTCCAGTAAAAAAATTCATCCCTTTTATAATAGAAATAAGTAAATTTAACATTACATCACCTAATAAATAATATAAAAAAAATACTATTTCTAGTACTCTATATCATCTAATTTATCAACTATTTGTAATTGTTCAGTTAACATTTGCTTAATTCTTCTTTTATACATTTCAACATTTCTTTTTAAATTTTCAGCTTCTGCTTCAATTTTATCAGCTTTAATTAATGCATCATTTACTATTCTAGAAGCATTTTTCTTAGCATCTTCTAATATTTGTGAAGATTCATCAGTTGTAAGTTTTCGTAAATTTCTATTAGTTTCATCTGCTATTAATAAGGCTTTTTTAAATGAACCTTCAATATTTTCATATTTTTCTAAATCCATTTTTAACTTTTTATTTTCTTCATCACTTGCTTTTAATTTTTCTAATAAAGCCTCATATTCACCTGTTACTTTATTAACAAAGGCATTAACTTCTTCGATATTATAACCTTTAATAGCTGTTTTAAATTTGCCTGGCATAAGCCTCCACCTCGTTTAAATATTAATTACCATTTTATTTCTTCTTCAATTTCTTCAGATGCCACTGAAGTATCCTCAGTAATTTTGCCTTGTACATTAACATTTTTAGGTGCACATAAGTATATTCCAACGCCAACTTTTTGCATAGTACCACCAATAGCGTATACACATCCACTTAAAAAATCAATAATTCTTTTTGCTTGATCAGAAGTAACTCTTTTTAAATTAACCACTACACTATTACGTTTCTTTAGATGATCTGCAATTTGTTGTGATTCAGAATAAGCACGTGGTTCTAAAAGAATCATTTTAGCCCCTGTACTATCTCCACCAGTTGCTTCATTTATTGTAGCAGTATAATATTCATCTTCAGTTCCTAATTTTGTTTCATCATCTTCTAAGCCCATCATTTTTTTTAAATTTAAAGCCATATAAATTCTCCTTACTTTCTAACTTAATTAATTATACCTAAAATATTAGTATTTGGCAATTACTTTTTGCTGTGCCCATATATAATAACATACTTTTAGAATTTTTGGAAAGTCTTTTTAGTAATTTTAATTTATTTTTTTGCTAATGTTCGACTAATAGATTTTTCTTTATATCGTGGATTAAAAGCTAACGAAATATTTCCATTAGAATCTTTACGAATAATACATTTTACAACAGCATTATTTTCACTATCCACTTCAACTATTGCAAAATAGGCATATTCTATAATAGAAAAAATCACATTTATCCCATCAACTGGTTCTGGTTTAAAAGATAAGTTAATTTCAGTTAATATTTTACTTATATCTCTATTTTTTAATTTCTTAAATTTTTCGGAATAAAACATTTTATTTAAATCAATATCATCCCAATCAACATTATATAATCTTCTTACTTTGCTATTAATCAAATCATTTCCTTTAAATATATAATTTGGATGAGTAATATAAACCACTTTATTAGAATCAGAATTAAATAGTTCTTTTAACAAATTTCCAGCCTCTGCTGATAATTTGTCATCTGCTTTTTTTAAATCATAAAAAGATAATGAAGATATATTTTCACTAGTTATCGCTCTATCATAAGTATTAGAAAACTTTTCTAATTGTGAAATGTTTAAAATGTTGTTTACTTCTTTATCCAAATCTTGAGTTAATAAAAATTCATCTATTATTGTTACATCATATCTCATAGTTTCCAATGATTTAATAAACTCTTCAACTTCACAAGCATTATCTATTTTAAATAATTTTAACTTTCCTAATTTAGATAGTTTTAATATTTTATGATTATCAATACATTCCCAAATTAAAAGTTCTTTACTTACTAATTTTTCAATTATTGCTTGTTCAACATCACTAAAAATTTGATTTATTTGTTCTTCTTTCACTTCAGTATAAAATGTAACTTTCCTAAGAATAAATTCTACTACATCAAAACTAGCAAAAAATTTATTTACATCCTCATTTAGTAACATTTTTAAAGTATTATTTATGGAAACTTTATTTTTAGATTTAGAATCAATATAAAAAACATCTTTATCCCTTTTTATATATTTTTTTAATTCATCAAAAGTACAACTTTTGATACTAAAATCAGGATTCAATTTCAAAAACTTTTGCATTAACAATGATATGTCTAAACTTGTAAACCTATCGAAGCAAAATAATGCTCCTGCCATTAAATTTTTAATATCTATTTGATTTTTTTTCATAAAATATCACCTTTTGTGCATTATATTTTAGCATATAAATATAAGAAGTAAATAAAAATATTTATTAAAATCTTTCGATTATATTAAAATATCTAACTATTACTTTATCAAAATCATTAATATTATCAATATGATTTAAATCTTTAATATCTTTATATAATTTTAGTTCATCATAGTTAAATTCTATAAATAATTTAAAATTATAATCTTTGTCAGTAATTAAACATTGATATTCTTTCTTTTTATATTTATTTTCTTTATAATCACTATACCATTTATTAGCAATAAAATTCATTTTAGCATTTAAAATATTATTTAATATTTCATCATTTAAAGAAATTATATAAGCATTTTTATATTTTTCATGTAATTTATTCCTATATCTTGATACAGGTACTTTATTACTTTCTATATCTTTTAACCCAATAAATAATAAATATTTTTGTAATTTTTTTAAATATCTAAGCTCTTGTTTACTATAAAATTCTTTATCTTCACTAGATATATAAAACGACTCTGGACTTTGATAAAGAAATTCAACTACATTTTCAAATGAATGAGTATGAGTATATCCAACAACAAATTTACTTTCATTTTTAGTAAGTTCTTGATGTTTAGCATAAAAAGGATAATAAAAACTTATATCTGCTACATCTTCTAAAGCACTAGTTAAATTATTATATATTTTCATTTTATTATCTAAATTATCAAAGTTATATATGTTTTTTCTATTACCAATATTTACATACTCTAATGTTTGCCTTTCATCATCCCAAAATGGAGTTGGTAAATTATTATTCTTAAATTTATCATATCTTTTCATAAATTCATTAAATTTTCTTTTTTGCATAACAATCACAACATTATTTTAGCATATATTTATACTTTAAACTAAAAGAACAGGTATTACCTGCTCATATTCATTTATTTGTATTATTATAATCAATTTTGACAATTACTCATTGCCCCTAGATCATAAACATTTTTATAGCCTAATTCTAATAGTTTTTCACTAGCATCTTTACTCCTTGAACCACTTTGACAATACACTACTATTTTACTATCCTTACTAATATCTTTTAAGGATTCTTCAGTTAAATTATTAACACTAATATTAATTGCGTTATCTAAATGACCAAATTTATATTCATTAGCTTCTCTAACATCAATAATAATCATATCATCAGTTATATCTGAGCATTTAATAGTTTGATATGTTCCTTTAGAACTACAACTACATAATAAAAGCATACTAATAATTATAATAAATAATTTTTTCATATTAATTCCTCCTTCCTAATTTAATAAATCTTTGATATTCACCATGAAAGAAAGTTAAAAATCTATTTACTTCTTCAATAGTAGTAATACTAGATAAACTTATTCTTATAGTTGTTAAGGCTCTTACCTTATCATTATATAACGCCATAACAGATGTAGACAAATCATTAGAACTACAAGCAGTATTAGTACTAATATATACTTCATGTTCTTCCATTGCATGAATAAAACTTTCAGGTCTTATTTGCATTAAACTAATATTTAAAATATGAGGTATAGAATACTTTGATTTATTAAATCTTATTTCTGGAAAATGAGATAAATCATTAACAATCTTTTCATTTAATTTTCTAATGTATTCTTCCTTTTTAGTTAAATCTGTTAATGCTAAACGAATAGCCTTTGATAGTGCTACAATCAGTGGTAATGGTGGTGTTCCTGGTCTTAGTGGACTAGATTTACTACTTCCATGAATAACTGGTTCTAACTCTATTTTATCATTTTTATAAAGTAATCCAATTCCTTTAGGTCCAAAAATTTTATGACCTGAAAAAGATGCCATATCAACATCATGTAAATTTATACTTATTTTACCTAATGCTTGGGTTAAATCACTATGAAATATAGTATTAGGATTTTCTTTTTTAATAACTTGTCTAATAGTCTTTAAAGGTTGTCTAACACCTGTTTCACTATTTACCCCACAAATACTAATTAATATAGTATCATTTCTTATTAAAGATTTTAAATCTTCTAAATCAATTAAGCCATCAGAATCATTATCAACATAACTAATTTCAAAACCTAAAGTTTCTAAATAAGAGGCAATACTATAAATAGAAGGATGTTCTAACTTAGTAGTAATTATATGACGTCCCCTATTTTTATGTTTAAGAGCATAACCTATTAATGCTAAATTATTTGACTCTGTAGCCCCACTAGTATAAATTAACTCACTACAATTAACATCTAATAATTCAGCAATTTGTTTTGTTGCTGAATTAAGTAAAGCCTTTGATTTTACACCTAAACTATGAATAGAATTAGCATTTCCTATATAATCTCTACTAGCTTTATTAAAAGATTCTAAAACATCGTAACTAACTGGTGTAGTTGCACTATAATCTAAATATATCATATTATCACCCATATCTACATTAGATAGTATACCAAAAAAGACCTATAAGGTCTATTTGTTTTCTAATGTTTCTTTTAATTTTTTATAAAAATCAGGTTCTATCTTATTTATAGCATTAATAGAAGTTTCTAAAGAATTCTTATATTCCCCATTATTAAATAAATATTCAGAGTTAGTTAGGGCATCATCAATACTTTTATTAGTACTACGATACCTATTACCATACACAATACTAGTTTCAGCTAAACAAGCAGTTTTTATAATCTCATTAGAAGTATTATAAAGTTTTAATACTAAATCTCTAGCTGTATCTACTCTAATATTTAAAGTTTTTATGGATATAGGTTTACGCTCTAACTCTTTAACTACATTTTTAATAGAAACACTAGCTTCACTTAATTCAATATAATATTTTCTAGGTATAACAGGTAATTTATAACTACTAATTTTATATTTTGCTTTCTTTAATATACTTTTTATTTCATCTAACTGATCATTAGCTCTTAATTCATCTTCTTTTAGACTTCCTAAATTCTTAAGTGCATATTCTAAATTATCCCCACATTTAACCAATCTAGCATTTAACTCTTTCATTTCCTTTTCTAATCTTGAAAAAGCTACTTTTTTAGTACGTGATGCTTCAATTATTTCATCATAATCATGTTTTATACCTTTTATCTCTTCTTTTAAAACATCTAATATTTTAATATCATCTTCAGTTAAATCATAACTATATACAAATTCTTTTCCTTTTTTTCTTAATTCATTATTAATCTTTTCATACTTATTAGCTCTTACTAAAATACTTCTTGTAAACTCTTTAAAACTTTTCTTAGCTTTAACTTCTTTTTCAAAATCATTATATAAATTATCAAAATAATCTAACAAAGTTTTTAATGTTAATAAAGAATTTTCTATATTTAAAACATTTATTCTTTCTAAAACATCTGCTATCTTTTTATTAGCCTCATCATAATTATACTCAATATTTAAATAATCTAAATTATACCCTTCTTTTCTTAGTTTTTCAGCTTCTATATATACATCTTTCATTTTACTAGGTAATAACTTAGTACCAAGTAATATTATCGAAGGTCCTTCTTTAATAATTAACTCTAGATTACCTACTATATCATTTAGTGCATTTAATACTTTACAAATATCTTGATAATTATTCTCATCAATAGCAACTTCAAAATGGCTAAATAACTTATCTACATTTTCAAATTGTAGTTCAATTGGTCCCGTTATAATATTATAATCATTTTTATTATTATTATATTTAGTAATAATTTCTCTATATTTTTGCTTTAACTTTAATACTTCTTCTCTACTACGTGTACTTGATGTAGTAACTTCCTTTATTTCATTTAATAAATAATTACTTTTAGTTTTAATATAATCAATATTTAATTCTGTTTTAGCAAGTAACTTATTTAAATTTTTATACTTTTTATTATCAAATAAATCTTGTATTTCAATTAAAGCATCAGTTATTTTAGGGATTTCAACATCTTTAATATTATTAAATCTTCTTTTCCAATCATCATACATTTCTTTAGTTTCTTCGTTATTTACTAAATTATTAGCATTATTTAATTCAGTTAATATTCCAGAAGATATTATTAAATTTTTATTTCTTTCTAACTCATTTATTGTATTAAGATATTTATCTTTTTCTTTTTTATTTATTTTATTTAAAACAACTACAATTATTACTATAGATAACAAATAATAAGATACTCCAATAAGTATAAAAGTGGTACTACCCATGGTAACCTCCTTATTCTTATTTAATTTTATCACAAATTAATAATATATAAAATAGTATTTTAAAAAATATGATAATTTTATAATCTATCCTTTTTTAAAGTTCTACTACCTTTATTTAATAGAAATTCTAATATTCTTTTTTTATAACTATATAATACTAATCTTTTTAATATTTTAGGATTGTTAATAAAATATATATTAGGAATCGTAATCTCTTTTAAACTATAACAATTGTTTAAAAAGTCATATCCAGCATATTCTAAATTAGGTACATATAAAACTTCTAAAGCTTTACTATTTTTAAGAAATTCACGAGAAACTATTCTTAAATTAGGAAAAGATAATGCTATAAATTGCTCATTATTTTTCAAAAAATAATTACCCGTTTTTTCTAAATTTGGTAAATTAAGTTCTTGTAAAGATTTATTATTAGCTAAAAAGTACTCATCTACGATTTTTAAATTTGGCGCTTCCATAACAAATAAAGATATATTACTATCTAAAAAATCAACACCTACCTCTTCTAAATAAGGTATAAATAATTTAGTTAGTACTTCATTCTTTGCTAAAAATCAATTACCAGCTTTCTTCAATTTTGGTAAATTTAATTCTGTTAAACTATTATTAGATGATAAAAAATTATCTTTAACCACTTCTAAACTAGGTAAATATGCTTCTTTTATAAAACAATAATTTAACATAAAATTATTATTTACTTTACGTAACTTAGGAAAATATATTAATTTTAAATTTTTACTATATTTTATATTTAAACTAATTGGAAAATCAGTTAAAAAATTATAACCAACTTCCTCTAAATTAGGCATATTTATTTTCCTTAAATTAAAATTATTAGTTAAAAAGTTATTATAAACTTTTATTAGTTTTGGCATATCTAATTCAATAAGTGATTGTATTATTATATAAAAAATAGTTTTTAATTTCTTCAACATTTAATAATTCGATTTTACTTAAATTTTTATTAAAATGTAAAAAATTATCTTTAATTATTTTTACATTTAAATTAATATACTCAATAATTCGATTTAGTTTATCTAATTTAATATATATATCAAATCCTTCAATTGGGGTAATTATAATTTCTTTATAATCTTTACTATTTATTATTTTTATATTTTTTATAGTTCCAATACTTTCAATAAAGCTATCTTTTAAATTGCAACTAATAGTTTTATTCATTAAATCTAAAATAAAATAATCAAATATTAAATATTTTTCTTTTGGATATTTTTTTACAACAAAATCAGTTATTATAATATTATTTGGACAATAATATACATTATTAATTTCATAATTATATTTATAAAATTTACCATCATTGGCTTTTACATAACCAGGAATTTCAAAACCATTGTTTTTAATCGTTTGAATTAATCCATAAGTTTTTTCAAAACTTACTGTTAATCCTTCTACAATATTTTCTAAATTATTAGAAAAAGTAGAATCAGGATTATCAACTGTATGATTATATCTATTTTTTATTGATAAGGTATGTGAAGAATCTTTAGTAAATTGAATACTTATTACTGAAGTTCCATATTCATCTTCTCTTTTAGGATCTTTAAAATCTCTTCTTTTTAAATAAGAAGCATTATCCTTTAATGCAAAAAACACATAATAATTATTTAGTCGACCACCTCTAAACGTACATAATTTTTCAGTAGGTTCATAATATTTTTTAAATTTTTGAATATCAGATTCAGTATGACATTCATATAAAGTATACCCTACTTTTCTCATTAGTTCAAAAGGCGTTAAACTTACTTTTATAGTATTATCATTATTTTCTTCATTAGGAAAAAAACTATATATATAATTTTTAAAATTTGTTTCTAATTTATTATTAACAATATCAGCATACAAATATCTAGTACTATCAAAATGCGATAACATAACTTCTTGTAATTTACCTGGATAAATATCCAATATTGTACTAAATATACTACGACAAAGATGCATCATATCTTCACCATAATATTTTTTTATAATTTTTAAATCATCTATCTTGTTCATATTTTAAAACCAATCTAACCCCTTTAGAATCCTCTATTGGAAATGATAAATCACATGCATTATTTTCATTATTTTGGACATTTTCTTGAAGCACTGCTAAATACTTACGATACTCTTTTAAAGTATTAATATCAGCTTTATCTAGTAATTCTTTAAATGTAATAGTTTTTTCTATATTTAATTCATCTATTACTTTATAAGTGTGTTCTTCTAATAAAGCATCTTTTTCTATTAATTCTTCTTTTAATTTTTTCTCTTCTAACTCTTGTTTAGCTATCATTCTTTTAATCATTTTATTAATTCTTATACAATTATATCTTTGTAAGATTAAACAATAAGTATTTATCGTTTCTAAAATTATAAGAATAAAGTATATGATAGAATTTAAATTACTAAATATAATTTTAGGAAGATAAAATACACTAACTATAAATGGTATTAAGTGAATAGATGTATTAAGATATAAAAACATTTTATATCTATGTAGACTATTTAAATTTCTATCTTTTCCTATATTATAATTAGTAGCTGTATCACATATAAGTTTTTTTCTTTCTTCTTTTGTTAAATTAGGATTACTTAAAAAAAATCTTTTGTCTAAAACAAAAAGAACAAACTTCTTAAATTCTTTTATTCCTAGAAATTCATAAAATTTCATTTCTATATCTGTTATTTTTTTCATTATAAATTCTCCTGTTTATTAAAGCATGCTTATTTTAACAAATGATTATTTAAAAAACAAGTAAATAAAAAGAACTTAAATATTAAAATTTAAATTCTTCAAAAAAGTCATCTAAAGAAGCTTGTTTAGGTTCATTAACTACTTCTTCTTTAGGATTTATCACTTCAATATTAGTATTTTTATCTAAATAAGATACTAAATTACTACTGATAAAGATATCATCTATTAAATATTTAGAAATGCTTGATCCAGTAGATTTAAAATCCATAATAGGTATATCACTACATTTTATAGTATTAACTTCATTATCACATAATATATTTATTTCATCTTTACTAGTAGTTAATAACACATTAATTATTTTATAATCAAAAGATTTAACTTTCTTTATTAGACTAGATCCTTTTTTAGCCCTATTATGTATTTCTAATTCATTAATTTTAATTCTTTTAGCAGTCTTATTATTAGTAAATACAGTTAAATATTCTACTTCATTGTCATAAGTACTACCAAATACTAACTTATCATCTTTAAGACTAATACCTTTTACACCTGATGCTCTAGAACCTACTAAAGGTATTTCATCAGTTTTAATATTTAGATAATAACCATTACTTGTTAGAAGTAAAGTTTGTAATTTAGATTTAGTAATATTAATAACTTCATCATCATCTTTTAATTTAAATGCCATCATAGCCTTAGAATACCTAGTAACTATAAAATCTTTTAATACAGATTGCTTAACTAAACCATTTTTAGTAAAGAATGTAATAACATCTTCCTTATTATCTAAAACAAAAGCATTTACAATACGCTCATCTTCACTTAGTCCACTAACTAAATTATTAATATGTTTTCCTAAATCTTTCCATTTAGCATCAAATATAGTATGTACAGGAGCATATATATATTGTCCTTTATTAGTAAATATTAATATAGTATCAGTAGTACTTAGTTCAAATAAATGAGTTACATAGTCTCCTGGCTTTAAAGTAGTTTCTTCTCCATTACTTGATGAATAACTCTTTAGTGAAACTTTTTTAATATATCCTTCATTAGTTATTACTACTATTACATTTTCTTTACTTATTAAATCTTTATTATCTATTTTTATCTCTGATATTTCATCTACAATAGTAGTTTTTCTAGGTTTAGCATATTCATTCTTAATTTTTTTAAGTTCATGTTTCATAACTTCTCTTAATTTAGACTCATCAGATAATATAAGTTCTAAAGCTTTAATATATTTATGAAGATTTTCTTGTTCTTCTTCTAGGGCTACTACATCTGTATTAGTTAATTTATATAATTGTAATACTACAATAGCTTCTGCTTGTTCAGGATTAAAATCAAACTTCTTAATTAAATTTTCTTTAGCATCACCCTTATTTTTAGAAGCTCTAATCGTTTTAATAACTTCATCTAAGATAGATATCATTTTTAAGAATCCATCTACTATATTTAATCTTTTTTTATAAGCTTCTAAATCAAATTTACTACGATTAGTAATAACCTCTTTTTGATGATCTATATAAGCATCTATTATAGGTATTATACCTAAAGTCATAGGTCTACGATTAACTATAGCAACCATATTATAGTTATAAGATATTTGTAAATCAGTATTTTTTAATAAATAATTAATAATTAAATCTTTATTAGCACCTGCTTTTAAATCAATAACAATACGTAGTCCTTCTCTATCTGTTTCATCTCTAACTTCTTGAATACCATCTATTTTTTTATCTATTCTAATACCATCTATTTTAGCTACTAATAATGATTTATTAACTTCAAAAGGTATTTCACTAATAATTATTTGCTCTTTACCTTTATTCTTAACAAATTCATATTTAGATTGAACAATAATTCTTCCTTTACCATTAGAAAAAGCATCAATTATACCAGTTTTTCCCATAGCAATACCACCAGTTGGAAAATCAGGTCCCTTAACAATATCTAATATAGTTTCTAATCTACAATTAGGTGAATCAATTCTCTTTATTGTTGCATCAATTATTTCACCTAAATTATGTGGCGGAATATTTGTTGCATAACCAGCTGAAATACCATTACATCCATTTACTAAAAGATTAGGAAACTTTGCTGGTAATACAGTTGGTTCTAGAAATCTATCATCAAAATTAGGAGCCCATTTAACGGTATTAGAATCAATATCTTTTAATAATTCTGATGCTATTTTAGATAGTCTGGCTTCAGTATAACGGTATGCTGCAGGACTATCTCCATCCATTGATCCATTATTACCATGCATGTCAATTAATACTTCATTTTGTTTCCACCATTGACTCATTCTTACCATCGCATCATATACTGATGAGTCTCCATGAGGATGATACTTACCTAATACATCACCAACAGTAGATGCACACTTAATATAAGCATGATCATGCGTAATGTTATTTTTATACATATCATAAAGAATTCTTCTTTGAACAGGTTTTAGGCCATCTCTTACATCAGGTATAGCTCTATCTTGAATAATTTCTTTTGCATATGCACCAAATCTTAACCCCATTATTTCTTCAAGGGCATAATCTTGTATTTTCTTTACTACATCTTCCATATTTACCTACCCTCTATAATCGTCTTCTAAAGTGAATTCAACATTCTCATCAATCCACTCTTTTCTAGGTTCAACTTTATCACCCATTAACACATTAACACGTTTTTCTGCTAATGCTCCATCATTAATATTTACTCTAATTAATGTTCTAGTTGCAGGGTTCATTGTTGTTTCCCAAAGTTGTTCAGGATTCATTTCACCTAAACCTTTATATCTTTGAATAGTATATTTACCAGTATGATTATTTTTAATCTCTTGTAATTCATCATCTGAATAGGCATAGTATCTTTCTTTACCATAATCTAATTTATATAATGGTGGTAAGGCAATATAAAGTTTACCTTCTTCAATTAACCCACGCATATAATGGTAAAAGAATGTTAATAAAAGTATTTGAATATGTGCTCCATCTACATCAGCATCAGTCATAATAATTACTTTATCATAATTTGATTCACTAGCATCGAAACTATTACCAACACCAGCTCCAATAGTATGGATTAACGTATTAATTTCTTCATTTTTATAAATATCTTCTAGTGAAGCTTTAGCAGTATTTAAAACTTTTCCACGAAGTGGCAATATTGCTTGAAATTTTCTATCTCTACCACCTTTGGCAGAACCTCCTGCTGAATCCCCCTCTACTAAAAACAATTCATTTATTTTAGGATTTTTAGATTGAGCTGGCGCAAGTTTTCCAGATAAATTCTTTTCTATCTTACTCTTATTCTTCCCATTTCTTGCTTCTTCTCTTGCCTTACGAGCTGCTTCACGAGCAATCTTACTTTTTTGAGCTTTTTCTATAATAGATAATGCTACTTCCTTATTTTCTTCTAAGAAAAATTGTAAATTATCATATACTATTGAATCAGTTACGTTTCTAGCCTCAGGAGTACCTAGCTTACCTTTAGTTTGTCCTTCAAATTGTAATAATTCTTCAGGTATTTTTAAACTAATAACAGCAGATAATCCTTCTCTTACATCAGCACCATCTAATAAACCATCTTTACCTTTAACTAAATTATTATTTTTTAAATAATCATTAAATACTTTAGTAATACCTGTTTTAAAACCTACTTCATGAGTACCACCATCACCAGTTTTTACATTGTTAACAAATGATAAAATCTCTTCATTATAAGAATTAGTATATTGCATAGCAACTTCTACTTCAATATTATTTTTTCTTCCCGAAAAATTAATTACTTTATGAAGTGGAGTTTTTTCTTCATTCATATATTCTATAAAAGAAACTAAGCCATTATCATAATGATATTTTACTTCTTTATTATCTATTTCATCTTTAACTTCAATAGTTAATCCACTAAGTAAAAATGCACTTTCTTGCATACGTTCTGCAATAGTAGTAAAGGAAAATTGAATAGATTTAAAAATGGTATCATCAGGTAAAAAAGTAACAGTAGTACCTGTTTTATTACTTTTTCCAATAGTATGTAATGGTTCTACTACTTTTCCACCATCAGCAAATTTAATATTAGATATTAAGCCATCACGATAGATAGTAACATCTACTCTTTTAGATAAAGCATTAACTACAGATGCTCCTACACCATGTAATCCACCTGATACTTTATACCCATTTTCTTCAAATTTACCACCAGCATGTAATATAGTATATATAACTTCTGGCGTAGATTTACCAGATTCATGCATACCAATTGGTATTCCACGACCATTATCACTTATTGTTATAGAACCATCACGATTTAAAGATATTTTAATATAATTACCAAAACCATTAATAACTTCATCTATACCATTATCAACTATTTCCCATACTAAATGGTGCAACCCTCTTTTATCAGTTGAACCAATATACATACCAGGTCTTTTTCTAACAGCTTCAAGACCCTCTAATATTTTTATACTTGATTCATCATACTTAACCATTTTAATCACCAATTAAAATGGTATCATAATTTTTTTTATTTGACTAGCAATTTATTAAAAATATTCTAAAACGAAAAAAAGAGCCTAAGCTCTACTAGAATATTTTCCATCTTTTGTAGAAATAATAATATGTTCTCCTTGAGAAATAAACATAGGCACTTTAAGAGTATAACCTGTTTCAATAGTAGCATCTTTTTGTGCATTATTAGTAGTATTACCCTTAGTTGCATCTGTAGTTTCTACAATTTCAAACTCAATCTTTTCTGGTAATTCAATACCAATTATTTCACCTTCATAGAAATTAATAGTAATTTCTAAATTTTCCTTTAAAAACTTCTTTTCTTCTTCTAATCTAGATTCCGGTATTTCAACTTGTTCATAAGTATTAGTATCCATAAATACATAAGAATCCCCAGTATTATATAAATATTGCATAGGTTTCTTATCAATATGAGCTTTTTCTACTTTAATATTAGTATTATAAGTATCTTCTACAATTGATCCAGTCTTTAAATTTCTTAACTTCATTTTTACAAATGCAGCACCTTTACCAGGTTTAACATGTTGAAATTCTACAATTTGGCATAACTTTCCATCCATAATAATAGTCATACCATTTTTAATATCATTTATGTTAATATTCATTTTATATCCCCCTTTCTATTATTTTTTCTCTTTATGAATTGTATGTTTTCCACAATTTGGACATGCTTTTTTAATTCCTAATTTTTCTTGAGTATTTTTCTTATTTTTACTAGTAGTGTAATTTTCATGTTTACATTCACTACATACTAAAGTAACATAATTTCTATTTTCATTTTTTGCCATAATGCTATCCTCCTTTTTTTTACACTAGGTATTTTACCATAATTATTTATAATTTGACAAGGTAATATTTATACTTCTTGAATTACCGCAATAATCATTGGTTTACATTCAGTTTCACTATATAAATATTTACCTAATTCTTCTCTAATTTCAGTCTTTATTTTATTATATTCAACATAAGTTTCAGTAATATTTCTTTCAATTATTGTAGTAGAAATATTTTTAATCTCTTTAATCATCTCTTTAGAATCTTTAATATAAATAAATCCTCTAGTAGTAACTTCTGGTCCTACTAATAACTGTCTAGTTTTTTTAGATATCGTAGCACTTATTAAAACAATACCATTTTCTGATAACATCTCACGATCTTTAATAACAAGTTCTCCAACATCTTCACTACTTTTACCATCTATTAAAATATCATTAACTTTAATAGATTTAAACTTATCTTGTAATACACCATCATCAATTTCAACAATATCACCATTTTGTTTTAAGATAATATTGCTAGCATCAATTCCAAGCGCACTTGCCATATTGGCATTATTAACCATATAACGATACTCACCTTTAACAGGCATATAATACTTTGGATTTAATAATTTAATCATTAACATTAAATCTTCTTGCGAAGCATGATGTAATATACATTTATCTTTAGGAACAGAAACAATTTCACAACCCATCTCTGCTAAATCATTTTCTAATTTAACTAAAACTTTTTCGCTAGAATCATATCTAGGTTCTGCAAATACAACTGTATCAGTACTTTTTAAAGTTACAAACTTATCATATCCTCCAAGTACTTTAGATAATACTGCATAAGGATTTTCTTTACTATCTGCCATAATAAGTACAGAATCTTTATCATTTATATTAGATAAATCACCTAATAAACCATCTTGAATATTTAAATATCCTTCTTTTAAACCTATATCTAAAACAGATTGTAACTGTTTACCCATAAGTATTACTTTACGATGAGTATTTCTTAAGGAATCAAATATTTCTTGAATAGTATATAAATGATTTGGAAGAACTAAAAATATTAAACGACCATCAGCATGATTAACAGCATATTTAAAATGCCTTGTTAAACGATGATTTGGTGAAGTATGACCTGGTCTTTCAGAAAAAGTAGATTCGCTTAAAAGAGCTAACACTCCTTGTTTTCCAACGTAAGCAATTTTACCTAAATCCATGTCATAGGCTCCACGCATACTAGGATCAATTATAAAATCTCCTGTATAACATATTGCCCCATCCTTAGTATTTAAGCAATACATTACCGCATCTGGTGCTGAATGAGATACACTAATAGGAAATATACTAACATCACCAAAGTTTAACTTCTTATGTGGTTTAATTTCAATAATATTTTTAGGATTTACCCCATCTTGTTCTAATACAAACTTCGTAAATTTAGTTGCATAAACTTTTAATGTAGGAATTAACTTTAATAAATCACTGGTAGCACCCATATTTTCATAATGACCATGAGTTAAAAATAAACCTCTAATTCTTCTTTTATTCTTAACTAAATAATCAAAATCAGGTATTATATAATCTATTCCATATAAATTTTCTGTTGCATATTTAAGTCCACAATCAAATATATATATATAATTATCAACTTCTATTACATAGGTATTCTTGCCGGTCTCACTAAGCCCACCAAGCCCCATAATTTTAATTTTACTCATAATAAATCACCTTTCATATTAATACAAGTTTTCATTGCACGATAATTATAACAAATATATATTTTAAATGCAAATGAAAAACTCCTTTAAATTTCTTTAAAAGAGTTACTTTAGTAAATATTCTAAATATCTCATATCATTACCTATAATATAATTATAGTTATTTCCTAATTTATTCTTTAATATTTTTAACTTATTAAAAACTTCTTCATAATCTAATTTAAATATTTCTAAGTAATTAAGGTATATATCATTTATAAAATAAAAATTATTATTTTTAAATAAATTACTTATTTTTATAAAATTTTTTTCATCTAAAGAATTAATAAAATCTTCTTCATAATTATCATATATTAAATTTAAATAAAATTCGTTTATATACTTATTTAAAAACATATAATCACTTACTTTCTACTATAAGTCAAATAATACTTATCTATTAATTCTTCTAAACTTATATTATATTTAACTTGCATATTAACATTACTCATACCATATATTTCATGTAGTAAACCATTTGCATCTACTATATCTATATTTTGTTCTTCTAAATACCTAGTCTTAGCAATAAGTTCTTGAATAGATATATGGTTTAAAGTAATTTTATTTTTCTCTAAATCAATATAATTTTCTAAACAAAATATTTTAACATCTTCCTTATTTTTTCTTACACTAAAAATCATACCAATTTTAATTAATTTTTGACCATGCTCACTTGTTGGATCAACGTCTTGTCTTTGATGATTTATCCAAGTTCCTAAATTTACCTTTCCATTCTCATCATATTCGTAACCATTATTGGTTTTAAATCTTATTGGTACCTCTAAATTTTGATGATGTGCATAATATATCTTGGCATACTTATACATTTCATCCCATGGTCTTTTACTTCTTATAATTTCAAAACGCATACCAATTGCTAACAACTTTTGACCATGATCGCTTGTTGGATCTACATTAAATCTTTGACGAACTATCCATTGGCCTAAATTCACTTTACCAGAAGCATTATAGTCGTACCCATTATTCGTTTTAAAACTATAAGGAACTTCTAAATCGCCATGATGTTCATAATATAACTTGGCCAATTCATATATTTCATCCCAGGTTAATGCACTAATTTTATTTTTAAAACGCATACCTATTGCTAACAATTTTTGGCCTCGTTTACTTGTTGGGTCAATGTTTTGTCTCTGGTTTGCTATCCAAGTACCTAAATTTACTTTACCATTTGCATCATAATCATAACCATTATTCGTTTTAAACCCTTGAGGAACTTCTAAATTTCCTTGGTGTTCATAATATATCTTGGCATATTCATACATTTCGTCCCACGTTAAAAATTTCTTTTCAAAACACATACCTATTGCCATCAATTTCTGACCTCGTTCACTTGTTGGGGCAACTTTATATCTTTGAGTATTTATCCATTGGCCTAAATTTATTTTTCCATTTTCGTCATATTCATATCCATTATTCGTTTTAAATTTTCGAGGAACTTCTAAATTACCATGGTGCTCATAATATTTTTTTGCCAATTCATACATTTCATCCCAGGTTAATGCATTAATTTTATTTTCAAAACGCATACCTATGGCTAACAATTTTTGGCCTCGTTCACTTGTTGGAGCAACTTTATACCTTTGATTACGTATCCAAATTCCTAAATTTATTTTTCCATTCTCGTCATAATCATATCCATTATTCGTTTTAAAACCTTGAGGAACTTCTAAATTATGGTGATATTCATAATATATTTTGGAATATTCATACATTTTATCCCAGGAATTTGCTAATCTTTGAGATAAATCTCTTAATACTGTAAATAAATCTTCATTTTGTATGACAATATCAAAATATGTTTCTTTTAATGTTAACGCATTATTACGATGATTACTAGTTTTTTTAGATATTTCTCTAATTCTATCCTTTAGATTATTTTCTAACTCTTTTATATAGCCAATATTATTAACTAAATCGATTACCACTGGCGATAATAATTTATTTATTAATGCTTCTTTTGTTATATTATCTTCAACATATATGTTTCGTTGCCTACATAAATCTAACAATTCTTTTAAAGAATATTTTTGATATTCTTCATATTTTTTTAAAGTATCACCTTTAACCGATAAAGCTCTTCCTAATTCTTCAAAATAAACGATATCCGAAGACGTATACCTCCCCATTATTACTCCATTAACATTTGGGGCATGTACTCCTTCGTTATACTGATTTATAGCAAACATAACTCTTAATTTATTTGATACTGAATTACCTTCTAAGTCGAGATCATAATAAAATGCATCACGATTTTGTTTTCCTAACTTACGCATTTTACTTGTTGTTTTATAAAATATTATATCTTCGTCTTTTAAACCTATGGCTAAAAACCATTTTTTGGCTTCTTCCATTATTGTATCGATATCATTTTTACCATCTTTGGATTTTGGTGGACAAAAATAAATATATTTACCATCTGGAATTATATTTTGCTTTATAACATCTACAATACTTGGTGCATTTTGAATTAATCTTTTAGAATTTTTTATTAATTCTAATAATTTTTTATCTTCAGGAAGTGCAGGATCAAGATCTTTAGCATCTTCTTCGAGTTTTTGATATAACTCATTTACAAGATAAGCACTTCGATATATTAGTAATGGTAATACTCGATCAATCATCCCATCACAAATATCATAATGACTAACATCGGTATTAGAAAACAACTCATTAGTATATGGATTTATCATATCTCTTTCATAAGGGGTATTTCGATCTCTTACTGTGTATGCAGTCATTCCAAATATTTTAATATTTGGATGTGTTTCAATTAATATTTTAATTCTTGCTCCCCACACTGGAGCCCCAAGATGATGAAACTCATCAAGAACTAAAATATCAACATCTAAGTTTTTAATCTCATCATAAGACATATTTACTAAACTTTGATACACTCTTAAATCTAGATTAGAAAAATCTTTTTTTAAATCCAAGTTAGGGTTATTAGTTATTGTGCTTGTTAAGTGTTCGATAATCGCATAACTAGGTACAAAGTACATTGTTTTTTTATCATTATTATCTAAGGCTAATTGTAAGCCAATATATGTTTTACCAGTACCAGTAGCACGAATAACTGAAACAACAGAGTTATTTTTATAAGCTTCAATAACTTTTTCATATCCATCAATATTATGCGGATATAGACCTATTTTAGAATAATCCCTATTCATTTAAATCACCATCATATAATTCTATATCAATAAATTCTTTATTAGATATTACTTGTTTAGTAATTAATACTAAGTCATCCTTTAAAATATTAATATTAGATTCATTTTGTTCCTCAATAATTTCTATTACGTCATCATCAACTAACACTTTAAAACCTATATTCATATCATTTAGATTATCTTCTTCTGGTATAAATACTTCAATCACACGTCCAACTTTTCTTTCCATAATAACCACCTTTAACATAATTATAAATGTTATATACCTTAATAGCAATTATAATATATATGCTTACTTTCTACTATAAGTTAAATAGTATTTATCTATTAATTCTTCTAAACTTATATTATATTTAACTTGCATATTAACATTACTCATACTATATATTTCATGTAATAAGCCATTTGCATCTACTATATCTATATTTTGTTCTTCTAAATACCTAGTCTTAGCAATAAGTTCTTGAATTGATATATGTTTTAAAGTAATTTTGTTTTTCTCTAAATCAATATTATTTTCTAAGCAAAATATCTTAACATCTTCTTTATTTTTCTTTACACTAAAAACCATACCAATTTTAATTAATTTTTGGCCTCGTTCACTGGTTGGGTCAATAGCAGTTCTTTGTTTTGATATCCACTTTCCTAAATTTACTTTACCATTCACATCATATTCATACCCATTATTCGTTTTAAATCTTATTGGAACCTCTAAATTATGATGATGTGCATAATATATCTCGGCATACTCATACATTTCATCCCATGTTAATGTGCTTCTTAAATTTTCAAAACGCATACCTATTGCTAATAATTTTTGGCCTCGTTCACTTGTTGGATCTACCTTAAATCTTTGACTAACTATCCATTTGCCTAAATTCACTTTACCGAAAGCATTATAGTCGTAACCATTATTCGTTTTAAAACTATAAGGGACTTCTAAATTACCATGTTTCTCATAATATATCTTCGCCAATTCATACATTTCATCCCATGTTAATGTACTTCTTATATTTTCAAAACGCATACCTATTGCTAATAATTTTTGGCCTCGTTCACTTGATGGATCTACCTTAAATCTTTGATTATTTATCCAAGTTCCTAAATTCACTTTACCATTTACATCATAATCATAACCATTATTCGTTTTAAATTTTTGAGGTACTTCTAAATTTCCATGATGTTCATAATATATCTTCGCCAATTCATACATTTCATCCCAAGTTAAAAATTTATTTTTAAAACGCATACCAATTGCCAATAACTTTTGACCGCGTTCACTTGATGGGGCAATTTTTCGCCTTTGAGTATCTATCCAACTTCCTAAATTTATTTTACCATTCACATCATATTCATAACCATTATTCGTTTTAAATTTTTGAGGTACTTCTAAATTTCCATGATGTTCATAATATATCTTGGCATATTCATACATTTCGTCCCACGTTAAAAATTTATTTTCAAAACGCATACCTATCGTCAACAATTTTTGTGCACGTTCGCTGGTTGGGGAAATTCTTATTCTTTGACGAGCTATCCATGCACCTAAATTCACTTTGCCATTCTCATCATAGTCATAACCATTATTCGTTTTAAATACTTGAGGAACTTCTAAGTTACCATAATGTTCATAATATATCTTGGCATATTCATACATTTTATCCCAAGAATTTGCTAATCTTTGAGATAAATCTTTTAATACTGTAAATAATTCTTCATTTTGTATGACAATATCAAAATATGTTTCTTTTAATGTTAATGTGTTATTACGATGATTACTAGTTTTTTTAGATATTTCTTTAATTCGATCCTTTAAATTATTTTCTAACTCTTTTATAAAACCAATGTTATTAACTAAATCGATTACTACTGGCGATAATAATTTATTTATTATTTTTTCTTTTGTTATATTATCTTCAACGTATATTTTTCGTTGCTTACATAAGTCTAATAATTCTTCTAAGGAATATTTTTGATATTCTTCATATTTTTTTAAAGTATCTCCTTTAACCGATAATGCTCTTCCTAATTCTTCAAAATAGACTATATCTGAAGATGTATATCTTCCCATTATTACGCCATTAACATTAGGTGCATGTACTCCTTCATTATATTGATTTATAGCAAACATAACTCTTAATTTATTTGATACCGAATTACCTTCTAAGTCAACATCATAATAAAATGCATCACGATTTTGCTTTCCTAACTTACGCATTTTACTAGTTGTTTTATAAAATATGATGTCTTCTTCTTTTAAGCCCATGGCTAAAAACCATTCTTTGGCTTCTTGCATTATCGTATCGATATCATTTTTACCATCTTTAGATTTTGGTGGACAAAAATAAATATACTTACCATTTGGGATTATATTTTGTTTTATAACATCTACAATACTTGGGGCATTTTGAATTAGTCTTTTTGCATTTTTTATTAACTCTAATAATTTTTTATCTTCAGGAAGTGTAGGATCTAGATTTTTTGCTTCTTCTTCAATCTTTTGATATGACTCATTTACAAGATAAGCACTACGATATATTACTGTCGGCAAAACACGGTCAATCATCCCATCACAAATATCATAATGACTAACATCGGTATTAGAAAATAATTCATTAGTATATGGATTTATCATATCTCTTTCATAAGGAGTATTTCGATCTCTTACTGTATAAGCAGTCATTCCAAATACTTTAATATTAGGATGAGTTTCAATTAATGTTTTAATTCTTGCTCCCCATACTGGTGCCCCAAGATGATGAAACTCATCAAGAACTAAAATATCAATATCTAGGTTTTTAATCTCTTCATAAGACATATTTATTAAGCTTTGATAAACTCTTAAATCTAAATTAGGAAAATCCCTTGTTAAATTTAAGTTAGGATTATCATTTATTACACTTGTTATGTGTTCGGTAATCGCATAACTAGGTACAAAATACATTGTTTTTTTATCATTATTATCTAAGGCAAATTGTAGCCCAATATATGTTTTACCAGTACCAGTAGCGCGAATAACTGAGACAATTGAGTTATTTTTATAAGCTTCAATAACTTTTTCATATCCATCAATATTATGTGGATATAAACCTATTTTAGAATAATCCCTATTCATATAAATCACCATCATATAATTCAATATCAATAAATTCTTTATTAGATATAACTTGTTTTGTTATTAATACTAAATCATCTTTTAAAATGTTAATATTAGATTCATTTTGTTCTTCAATAATTTCTATAACCCCATCATCAACTAATACTTTAAAACCAATATTCATATCATCTAAACTATCTTCTTCTGGTATAAACACTTCAATAACACGGCCAACTTTTCTTTCCATAATTACCCTTTCTAAGAAAGTTAAAATATCTTATCACTTTTTGGTGTAACACGCAACAAAAAAGAGTACTATTAAAATACTCTTATAATAATGGTTTAATCTGATTTTCAAATATATATTTATTACTATATAAAGTTCTTACTTTTATTTTAGAATATAAAGGACTACTATATAATTTATCTAATATTTTTTTAGAATTTTCTAAATAATATTCTTCTTCACTAGGATAATAATTTTCTTTAGTATCATATCCATTATTTCTGGCATCCCAGTTCATAAAATATGAATTTAAATTATTGCCAAGTTCTTCTAAAGCTGGTACTTTTTTATTTAATACTAAGAAATTTCCTTTACTTGCAGCCTCTAATACAGTTAACCCAAATGATTCAGAAAATGAAGGACATATATAAATATTTGATAAACTAAATAGTTCTAAAACTGATTCTCTAGGAAATCCCCTTTCAAAGCCATAATCACTTGTAAATATTATATCTTCTTTAGCTAAGCCAAATTTAATTCCTTCATTGATAATAATATTTTTATACTTTGTTGAATCAATATCTAAACTAGCAAAATCACAAAATATTACTTTTATACTTTTTTTACTTACTTTTTTTAAACTTCCTGCTAATGCACTTACCTTTTCTTGTTTCTTACTTAAAGTTAATCTAGCTGGATAAATAATTAATACCTCAGCATCCATAAAATTAGTTTTAGAATTTAAATCTTTTACATCATCATTCATAAAATCTAATAAGGGAATACTATTATTAATTACAACACATTTTTTAATATCTACATTATATTGTGAAGCAAGAGCTTTTAACCCTGATTTAGTTGGATAAGCAAATATAGTATTTGGCATATCTACAAATCTTCCTAAAAATTCATTTTTAATATTAGTAGGTCTTTTAACTGGATACGAATGAGTAAATGCTATAAACTTTAGTTTAGGTAAATATACTTGAGCTCTTCTAATAGCAATATTATGTACATAATGCCATCCTTGATATAAAATATCATGCATAAAACATACATCAAAATCTTTTAATTTTAAGATAAAATCCTTTTTTATTACCTCTACTTCATCATAAAAAGTATCATGTAGTCTAGTATTATTATTAGAATAATCATACCATTTTATTTGTTTATTATTAATTTTATTTTTAATTTTTAACCATTTTAATCTTTTATCTTTATAAATACCCCATTTTTCTTTATCATTTATTGTCTCACTAACTAATATAGTAGTATCTATATTATTATCTAAAAACATTTTTATATGTTCGGCAACTACATTTACTAAAGAATAAGTGGGACTTAAACCATTAAACATTGTTAATATAGCTACTCGCATATATTATTACAATACTTTTTACTAATTTTTAATTTATTAGATAGTACTACTTCTAAATTAGTTATAGATTGAATCATATCTTCAGCAGATTTATTTATACATATTAGTTCTTTACAATCACTACAATTTTCTGTAGCAAAAACAATTTTTTGACTTTCAGCCTCAATTAAACTAGCAAGCGCACTTTGTTCTTCTGCTACACTTTCAATAATATTATTAACAGAAGTATTATAAACACATGGCACAGTAGTTGTACTAATAGTAGAAGTTGTTGTAGTTGTTGTCTCTGTTGTTGTTGAGTTTGTTGTAGTCGAATCTGTTGTTGTTGAGTTTGTTGTAGTCGAATCTGTTGTCGTTGAGTCTGTTGTTGTTGAATCAGTTGTAGTTGAATCGGTTGTAGTTGAGTCTGTTGTTGTTGAGTCGGTTGTAGTTGAATCAGTCGTTGTTGAGTCGGTTGTAGAAGTTATACTACAAACATCAGGTAAATTACCTACAAAAGGATAATAATGAGATTCAATATTACCATATAAATTATCTACCATAATAGTACCTTCAATATTAGTATATCCTGAATTATATGTTGCAAGTGGTGCAAGTAAACTACCCTTTACGGAGGTTGTACCTGGTAAAATATTTAATGCTTCAAATAAGTTCCATAAAATATATTGACCATCTGCACCTGTAGCAGTAATACCATTTCTAAACATTCCGTAACTACCGAAGCCTAAGGTATTACCACTTACATTTATTAATATTGTTGAACCAATAGGAGCAACTATATCTACTTTATTTAACATTGCCAAAGATAAACCAGACCCAGCAATATTATCACCATTGATATTAAAAATATTTAATGTTGGATCAGTACCTATTAATGTTAAGCCACCAAATTCAACTTTAGCAGTACCATTAGCAGCCAATAAAGCCCAATTAATTGAACTACATCTTAAATAATTATTTTGTTCTTCAAAATCAAATTGAATATCTTCCATAGGTTGTGGCAATACTCCATTATTATTAGTCATAGTATAATTTATTACATTGGCTATATTTCCAATAACTGAATTACCATTAAAGTTAGTACCACCTGTAATATCCATAGTACCATTTACTATTAGATCAGCACGAGTTAAAGAAGTAGTTAATTTACTACCAATGCCATAATTTGAATAAGTAGCATTTCCACCTACAGCAACTCTACCTTCACTATCTGTATTACTTTGTTTATGATCATTTAATACATAAACATTAAAATTATTAGCAATTTTAAAATTCATTTTTTCACCCTTCTTCTATATTTTATGTACTAAAAAAAATTATAAAAAGTATATTTGTCTTATAAATATTACAAATTATATTTATTTACATATAATATACTAGGGTGAAAAAATGAATATAAATGAACAATCAGTTAATAGTATAATCGATAGTGTTGCTGAAGAGCAAAAATCACTTTCTAAAATAATTGAAGCAGAAAGTTTAAAAATTAAAAGCGCTATTGAAATGTGTCCAGATTGCAAAGAACTAATATGCATAAATAAATCTGTAGAATCAATGATAGATAGTATTATTAATTTAGAAGTAATTCTTCAAGGAAAATTAAAAATTGTATTAAATAAAAATTGTGGAGATTAATATCTATATTCTCCACAATTTTTAATTTTAGTTATCAAAACTTTATAAAATGATAACCTTGATATGAACCCCGTTTCTTGGACAAAATAGAAACGAGGTTTTTATATGTCAAAATTAAGTTATGAAGATAAAATTGAAATACATAAAAAGAAAAAACAAGGATCTACTAAAATAGCTTTAGCAAAAGAATATGATGTTAGTATTTCAATAATTGATTACATATATAGAATAATAGAAAAACATGGATATGATATTCTAAGAAAAAATAGAAATAAATATTATCCACCTTATCAGAAAGAACAAATAATAAAAAGAATACTAATTAATGGAGAAAGTATTACTTCAGTTGCTATAGATGAAGGATTACCTAGTCATGGAATGTTATCTGAATGGGTTAAAAAATATAAAGAAAACAGTTATAATATAGTAGAACGAAAGCGAGGTCGGTCAATTATGCCAAAAGTTACTAAAGAAAAGAAAAATGAAACTAAAGACGAGAAGATAAAAAGATTAGAACAAGAAAATTTATATTTGAAAGCGGAGCTAGAATACTCAAAAAAATTGAGAGCCGTAGTTCAAGCAAGGAAGAATCAACAACAGAAGAAAAAGTAAGTGTTGTAAGTGAACTTCAGCTAAAATATAATTTAATGATTCTTCTAAAAATATCAGGATTAGCTAAATCAACCTTTTACTATACATTATCGAAAACTGATAAAGATAATAAAAATGAACAAATAATTAATAAAATAAAAGAAATTTTTCTACATCATAAGAAAAGATATGGTTATCGTAGAATCACTTTAGAACTTAGAAATCAAGGCTATGAAGTAAATCATAAAAAGGTATATAGAATAATGGTTAAGCTAGGACTCAAGCCATTAAAAAGAAATAAAAGAAAATATTCTTCATACAAAGGGACTGTTGGTAAAATAGCTGATAACTATATTAATCGTGAATTCTATGCAGATAAACCAAACCAAAAATGTTATACTGATGTAACCGAGTTTAATCTTCGAGGAGAAAAAATTTATTTATCACCCATATTAGATGGATATAATGGTGAAGTAATATCTTATAACACTTCTAAATCTCCTAATTTAGAACAAATAAATGATATGCTCAGTAAAGGATTTAAAAATAAAAGTTTAGACGGGTTAATATTACATTCAGATCAAGGATGGCAATACCAACATCAATCTTATCAACAAAAATTAAAAAATCACGGTATTAAACAAAGTATGTCCAGAAAGGGAAATAGTATGGATAATGGTATGATGGAAAACTTTTTTGGGATACTTAAAACAGAAATGTTTTATGATCAGGAAGATAAATATAAAAATATTGATGAATTAATTATTGCAATAGATGAATATATCAATTATTATAATAATGAAAGAATTAAAGTAAAATTAAAAGGACTGTCTCCTGTAAATTACAGGTTACAATCCTCTAATTAGAAATTATTTATAAACTGTCCAACTTTTGGGGTTCAGTTCACCTATAATCTTCTTTTTCTTTGTTTTATTCTTTTTAAATCTTCATAAGAAGATAATAAAGAAATATCTTCTTGACCATTTATCAGATCATCTAATAATAAACTTCTAATATTTGCAAAAATATTATTAAGCCCTCTCATACCTTGATCTAAAAAAACAGCTTCTTCTGCAATAGAATCAATAAAGGGAGCATAAGGTGATATTATTAAAGATTTATTATACATACCACATACTAAAGTAAATTCTTTTAACGGACTAATTTCTGAGTTAGTTAATATATCAATATAATCCTGTTTAGTATATTTAGGCATTATATGAATAATATTTATTCTTGATATTAATTCTGGCAAATAACCATTAAGAACTTGTTTTTCTACTTCCTCATATTTATAACTTTCAGTAATATCTTGGAAAGCTCCCGCTAAAATAAACGTTATTTTAGATGTATCAAATTCGATTATAGATCCAGATTCAGATTTTAAAAATACTTTTCTCCCCTCCAAGTATGATAATAATTCTTGTTGTAAACCTTTATTAAATCCCAAAACTACTCCTTCACTATCAATTCTAAGTTTATCAAATTCATCAAGTACTACTATTCCTTCCATAGCTTTTTTAGTATCACCATTAGAAGCTTTTATTAAACTAAGAAAAATATCTTGTAAATCTAATCCTTTATACCCGGTTTGGGTATAACATCCTAAAGAAATATGAATATATGGAATATCAAATTTAGAAACAATATCACTAATTATAGAAGTTTTACCGCTTCCTGTAGAAGCAACTAATAAAATAGTAGAAATATTATTTCTTATAGTTTTATTATCCTTTAGCTTATTAATAACCAAATTACTATGAAATATATTATTAGCTAAAATTTTAATAGTATCGTCTCTATTAACAAATTTACTTTTACATTCACTAATAATTTTATTTAATTTATAAATTTTATTCTTATCCATTTCATTATTATCTCTATTATAAATAGTTCCTTTATTAATTTTTTTTCGTAATGCTTCTAACCTTTCTATAGAATCATAATTTCCTAATTTAATAGCTTTTTCATACCAGAATAAAGCCTTTTTATAATCTTTTATAGTTTCATTTGTTTCATAAATATTTCCTAAATTATACATAGCTATAGTAAATCCTAAATTAGCAGCTTTTTCATACCAAAAAAGTGCTTTTTTACAATTAGCTTCAATTCCTATTCCACAATAATAAAAACTAGCCAAATTATTCATTGCTTTTACATTGCCTCTATTAGCAGCTTTTTCATACCAATATCTGGCTTTTTTATAATCTAAAGTTACACCTTTTCCACTATAAAATAAATAAGCTAAATTATTCATTGCTAAAGTATTTTCTAATTCAATAGCTTTTTCATACCAATAAATTGCCAACTTATAATCTATTGATATACCAAAACCATAATTATAAATATAACCTAAAGAATTCATTGCATCGGCATTACCTAAATTAGCAGCTTTCTCGTACCAATATTTAGCCTGTTTATAATTTACAGGCACACCACCACCAAATAAATAAATCTTTCCTAAAGATAGCATACTATCTATATCATTTTCTAAAGCTAATTTTTTATAATTATCAATTATATCCATTGTTACTCCTATTAGTTTAAGAAACCCCTTTAATCTATAACAAAAATACTAATTATTAAAAGATTTATTCATTCTTTTTAATGATAAAATATTAGCTGATTTTGAAAGCCAATATTTAGCCAAATCAATATTTTTTACTGAAGCTTTACCAGTTTGATACATAACCCCCAAATTATACATTGCAAGAGAATTACCAAATTTAGCAGCCTCTTTATACCAATATTCTGCTAAAGAATAATTATTCTCTTTATAATATATATGTCCTAAAGACAACATAGCTTTAATATTAAAAGTTTTAGCTGCCATATTTAAGTATTTTTTAGCTTCTTCTAAGTCTTTTTCTACACCAGTACCATTCATATACATTAACCCCAAATAATAAGCAGCATCAATACGACCTAAATAATAAGCTTTTTTAAAACATTTAAAAGCAGTTTTATAATCAATTTTATTATCATTTTTACCAGTTAAACTATAATAGCCAAATATAAAATAAAATTCCGTTTCATTTGACTTATATAAATTTAATTTTCCCATATCTTTATCTCCTATCTAGACTTTTTTAAAAATAATCCTAAAGCTCTCTTATCTTTATTATTTTCATAAAAATTAGTATCAAGTAATTTATCAATTAATTCATTAGTAGGTAATAAATTATCTTTTAAAGATAATAACCTATCTTTTTCTTTTAATAAATTAACTCTTTTTTCTTCTAAACTTTCAATACTTTCTTTTTTATCTCTTAAAACATAACTTCCAAGTGTTAAAGCCTCACTTGCTATAATAGCACTGCTAACACCTTTTTGAATAGTCTTTACTTTTTCAATAGATAAAATAGGAAAATTAAAACTTTTACATAACTCTATAAAAGAAGAATAATCATAAGTTATTAAACCAATAAATACTCCTAGTGCTAATACCCACATTTTGCTCTTACCAACCATTGTGCTTTTAGCCGAATTACCTTTTAAAACGCTATAAGTTCCAAAGCCTAAAATAGAAAGTTCTAAAAGAATAGCAACTGCCATGCTAGGAATAGTGTTACATAATAAAAATAGTGAAATAAATCCAAACAATTTGTCTGACATGCCATCAAGTAAAGCACCAAAGAAAGTTGATACACCGAATTTTCTTGCTAAAAATCCATCTATCCAATCTGTTGATATAAAAAGCAAAAAAAACTCAGCAGTTATAATTGGTCCTAAGGCATAAAAAACTGGAATTAATGCTATTGCGCCAATAGCTCTTAATCCAGTTATTAAATTAACAAATAATTTTTCCTTACTTTTCTTATCCATATAGCCCCCAACATTATTTAATTTACTAATCCTATATTACTATAATTACATTTATATTCTATATTATTATACTTATAATTTATATCAGTGATATTATTTTCATTAACAAAGACATTAATTTCTATAGGTAAATTATTATAAGTAGAATTATAGATATATACTTTTTTATTAGAATCTATTTTAGTATCATACTTTAGTTCATATACAAAATTATATACATTAGCAGGTTCTAAAAAATAACTTAAATAATTATCATATATATTAATTACTTCATTAGTATCCTTATTATAAAAATTCATTCCATCACTATAATAATTTATCGTACTATCATTAGTTATTTTAATACCATTATTAGTATTTTTATTAATACTACCTGTATAATTAATTATATTATTATTATCTATTATATTATAATTATAAACATAGTTACTTCTTATTAATTCTATAAAACCATCTTCTAATCTTATGTAATTTAATCCTGGATCAATAGTAACATTACTATTATTTTTATAACCTATTCTAATAAATACAATTAAAATAATAATAAATACTAACCATCCTATTAACATAAATAAACTTTTTGATTTATCTTCACTCATTATTTAATTTCCTTATCTTTAAACACATCAATATTAATACCATTTAAAAAAGCTTTTATATCCATAACATTTTTTCCAGCTGGTTTAAGTGAAGTAACATAATATATTCCATCATTACACCCTATTCCTAAACATTTTTTAGAAATATCACATATTTTATTTGGAATACTTTTAGTAGTTTTAACAAAATAACCACTTACTATTTTGTATTCTATATTATCTATTATTGTATTAGCATAAGGATTAGGGTTTAAACCTCTAACTAATCTATCAATATTTATACCACTATCTAAGAAATTAATATGTTCTTCTTCCCTTTTTATATTCCAAGCATAAGTTGCTAACTTACTATCTTGTTTTGTTCTACTATTCGTATTATTTATAATACTAGGTAATGTATCAATTAATAAATCTTTAGCAATACTACTTAATTCATCATGAATAATACCATAAGTATCAGTATCTTTTATACTTAATTCTCTACTAGATATAATATCTCCAGTATCCATAGCTTCATCCATATACATAATAGTAATACCAGTTTTTAAATATCCATCTATTATCGAATGTTGAATTGGAGCACCACCTCTTAAATAAGGTAAAAGCGATGCATGAACATTTATACATCCATATTTAGGACAATCTAATATAGCTTTAGGAATTATTTGACCATAAGCACAAGTTATTATAATATCTGGTTTTAAAGAAATAATTTTTTCATAATCTTCTCTAATTTTACTAGGTTGAAATACTTCAATATTATTTTCTAGTGCTAGTTTTTTAACTGGTGTTGGTGTTAGTACTTTTTTTCTACCTACCAATTTATCTGGTTGACTAACGACTAATATAACATTAGTATTTTTTATTAATGCATCTAATACAGGTAAACAAAATTTTGGAGTACCCATAAATATAACTTTTAAATCTTTCATAACATCTCTCACATTCTATTAGGATTAAACCATACTTCTAAATTAATTTTTCTATCATTAGCATATATACTATCTATATATTTTAAGACATTATATAATAAATCGTCATAACGATATTTTATCATAATTTGCATACGATAGATATTATTAATTTTAAAAACTAGTGATGGTGTTGGTCCATATATTAAACTTGATTTAGATATATTATTTTTTAAATAATTAAATATTTTTTTAGATTCTATATCAACATTTTCATAATCTTTACTAGTTATTAATATACTAACTAAATAATAATATGGTGGATATTGTAGTTTCTTTCTAAATTGCATTTCATAGTTATAAAATAAATTATAATCATTTTTACATACAAATTCTAAGTACTGATTATCTGGATTAAAGGTTTGTAAAACTACTCTACCAAATCTATCACTTCTACCAGCACGTCCCGCTACTTGACTTAATAAAGCATAAGTTTTTTCTCCACTTCTAAAATCTGGCATATTTAGGGATGTATCACAGTTTATTACACCAACTAAAGTAACTAAGGGAAAATCTAATCCTTTACTAACCATTTGGGTACCAATTAAAATATCATATTCGTAATTTCTAAAACTAGTAATTATTTTTTCATGAGTCCCTTTATTTTGAGTTGTATCAGTATCCATTCTAACTACTCTACTATTAGGATATTTTTCTTTAATAATATTTTCTAATTTTTCAGTACCTATACCTAAATAGTTTAAAGATTCTTCATGACACTTAGGACAATTACTACTTTTAAATATTGTATATCCACAATAATGGCATCTTAAAGTATTATTAGTATTATGATAAGTTAAGGATATATCACAATTAGGACATTTATATGTATAGCCACAACTAGAACATGTAATAATAGTAGAATAACCTCTTCTATTTAATAATAAAATAATTTGTTCATTCTTACTAAGAGTTTCTTTAATTAAATTATCTAATAATTCACTTATAATATAATTTTTTTTAGATACTTCACTTCGCATATCTACTATATCTATTTTAGGTAATATAGATTTTCCGACTCTATTTGGCATTTCAATTAAAGCATATACACCTTTTTTAGCTCTTGCCATTGATTCAAGAGATGGTGTTGCCGATCCTAATATTAAAGGAGCATTATTATATTCAGCTCTAAACTTAGCCATATCTAAAGTATCATATTTAGGATTAGTTTCTTGTTTATAAGTATCAGAATGTTCTTCATCTAAAATTATTAAACCTATATTTTTTAAAGGTGTAAAAATAGCACTACGAGTACCTACTACTATTTTAATTTCATTATGATATATTTTTTGGTATTCATCATATTTTTCACCTTCTGATAAAGCACTATTAAATATAGCAACAATATTACCAAATCTTTGATAAAATCTATTAATTATTTGCGTAGTTAAAGATATTTCAGGTATTAAAACTAATGCCGTTTTATTTAATAGTAATACTTTATCAATTAGTTCCATATATACTTCTGTTTTGCCAGATCCAGTTACTCCATGTAACAAATAAGTTTTATACTTATTTAATTCTATAGAATTTATAGCATTTTCTTGATCTTTAGTAAGTATTGGTTTTATATACTTATCATCTTTATTAGGAACTATTCTATAAACTTTTTCTTTTTCTAAGATAATTATATTATCTTTTATTAAAGTATTTAATACACTAGATTTAATATCTTTTTTTAACACTTTAGTATTATCTTTTAAATACTTTATAAGTTCTATTCTTTTAGGATATTTCTTATTCTTATTTATATATTCAGTTATATCTATAGAATCATTTAATTTAATATAAGTATCATATTTATTATAATCATGTTTTTTTGAACCTAATTTTAAACTAGATGGTAGCATACATTTAACCGCACTCATTTTACTGCATATAGTTTCTTTAGCTAAATATGTTGCTAAAGAAAACATTTCTTTATCAAATATTAAATCAGTATCTACTATATTTAGTATACTTTTTAAATCATAATCTTTATCATAGGTATCATGAATATTAATTATTAACCCATTAACTATTTTTTTCCCAAAACCTACATTTACTATCATTCCAACTTTTATAATACTAATTAATTCATTAGGTATTAAATAAGTAAATGTTTTATCAATAGATTTATTTGTATATTCAATTAAGACATCTGCGTACATAAAGCCTACTTTTTATTATGATACCTATTATAATAATTAAATTCATTAACTCTAGATCTTCTAATAGAAAAAGAATTATATATAAATATAGGACCAAAGATAAATAATAATACTGGTGTTATATATTCATACCATTCTTCTTTTAAAACTATATTAGTTATTAAATATATCAAACCAAATAAAATACAAAGTACTCCTATTACAAATACTCTTTTTAATCTTTGATTTATCTCTTTACCAGTTTTACTTTCATTAAATTCCTTATCATTTAGTACTTTTTTTTGCATTAGACCTATCACCTACAAACATTATAGCAATTTTTTTCAAAAAATGTTAAAAAAGTCTTGCAAATAATTATTTTTTTTAGTAGAATTAAGTAGTCAGCAGCGATTGGGCTTGTAGCTCAGCTGGTTAGAGCGCACGCCTGATAAGCGTGAGGTCGGAGGTTCAAGTCCCCCCAAGCCCACCATTTATGGCCTGTTGGTGAAGCGGTTAACACATATGCCTTTCACGCATACATTCATGGGTTCAAATCCCGTACAGGTCACCAATTTTGATTATTCCATCTTACTTTAGTAAGATGTTTTTTTATATTAAAAAGTAGAACGATTTTGTTCTACTTTTTTCTAACTAATTTAAAATTATTAGATTTCAATAAGTTATCTAATTCATTAATATTATTTACAACACTATATAAGTTTCTTTTTTCTTCAGTAGCAAAAGACTCTTTGTACATAGTTTCTAACATCAAAAGTAAATTATCATAGTAATGATTAATATTAACAATAATAACTGGATAAGATACATCTTTACACCTATTGCTTTCAATCGCCCCAAATAATTCATCAAATGTTCCAATACCACCGGGTAAAAACACTGCTAGGGAAACATTATTATATAATGCTTTCTTACGATCACAAACACTAGGAAATAATTGCATCGGATATGGATAATAATCTACTAAATCATTCTTAGTTTCCATTATTTGAACACTCATACCATTATTTTTAAAGGCTAAGCTAACAGTGTTCATTAACCCACAAGTACACCCACATACTAGGTTATAACCTTTTTTAGCTAGATAATCTCCTACTAAATATGCTTCATCATAATAGACTTTAGCCAAATTAGAAGATGAAGAACCACCTACTAATACATTATTATTCATTATAATAATCTTCCACTTGAAATAGACATTTTAATTAAATCATAATAAGTATTAAAGAAATTATGTGCTACTATACTAATAAAGCTTTTTACCATCTCATAATCAAATACATATAAAGTGTTATCTTCAGTAGCGTAACTTTCTTTTATAAAAGCATCTGTTTTATTTAATACTGAAGTAATATTACCATAATCTACTTCTTCTATACCAGGATTTATAAAAGTTTTAGAACTATCTACTAATCTAGTTTTATCAAAAACACAACCATAATATTCTAAAAGAATCTTATTCATTACTGTATAATCATGATAAATACTTTCTCTTTTTTCACCATTCCAAAAATCAATTGGATTATAAATTTTACCATTTTTCTTTACATACATAGATGTAACTTCCTTAGCATAATTAGTTTCTTTATTATCTTTATCTAAACAACTAAAAGTTGCTTTAAATAAATCTTCAAAAAATAATTTATCAGTAAATAAATGAAAAAAATAACCTAATACAGATATATCTTCCATAAATAAATTACCATATTTATTAATAAATTTACTTAAATCTGGTTTTTGAATACATAGCTCTAAATCATTACTATCTCTAAAATGCGTAGCAATTTTCTCATCTTGAATTAAATTTCGATAATATTCTTTTATTTTCTTTAATTCTTCAGCACTTATTCCTTCTGGTATTACTTTTTTTATTTTAGAAGAATCAACTATTAAATTACCTAATAAAAACTTATCTTTTTGTTCTGGGGATAAATTTATACCTGATTCTTCTAAAAGTTGTAAAAATTTTTCTCCTGCAATATTGTGAACTACAAAACTTGCCATATATATCCTCCCTTTTGTCTTTAAAAGACAGAATATATCTTAAATAAAAAAAAGAAATATGTAAAAAACATATTTGTTATATATAGATAACTACAAGTTATGTTTAAAGCATTCTTTTTAAAGTTTTACACTCTTTATCAAAATCATGATGGATAATTTCCTTAATACTAATATGATAATTATTATCAACTTGTAATACTTCGATATCAATACTAACTACCTTATTATTACTATCTCTATTAAAATTTAAAATATAACCAATAGTCTTATTTAAATTAGATTTATTTAAAGCAGGTACACCTAAATAAAAAGTATTATGTTTAAAATCAGGAAGATAAGTTTTATAAAAAAATGCTTGATGAATGTGACCAGATAATAATATATCATTCTTTAAATCAATAAATAAATTAGCTGGATATTTAATTAAATCTTCAATACCATTTATGGGGTAGTATGAAAACATATAACTTATATATAAAAAGTGACTAAAATGAACCTGAAGATTATCTAAATAAGATGTTAAACTACCAGTATTATAGGGATTATAACTATTATTATAAGAGAACATATAAAAATTAGGATTAAAGTATGTTAATGCTCGTAAATCAGAAGTTTCAAAAAAAGCTCCACTTTCTAAATAATAATTAATATATTTATCATGGTTACCTACTAAAGCATACGTTTTTACTTCGTTAATATTAGGATATCTGGTTAAAAATAAGTTTAACTCTCTTTCTAATTCTTCTACTTTTGAATTTTTAGTAGCACCAAATAAATCGCCTAAATGAAATATAGTACTAATTCCTTTTTTAATAGCAAAATCATAAATACTATTAATTAATAAATAATCTTCTAAGTTTGGATTACCGATATGAGTATCAGATATAACAATTGCCCTATTTAATCCATCTAAATTTAAATTAGAATAAAATTTAGTATAATTAGATTTTTTAACATAATCATTAACTTTAAAATATTTTGTCCCTTCATTAATAAAATCTCTTCTTATAATACTTCCCGATTCAATTATCAAAAAATTAAGCAGTTTTAATATTTCATTATTAGACAAATCAATTCCTTTACTATGTAATACATTACATATTTCACCTAAAGTTAACCACTTTTCAGAATCAATTGCATCTAATATTTTATTTTTTAAGATAATAAATTCTAAATCATAATTAAATATATTGAAAATATCTTTAAAATTACTCATATAGCCCCCAAAAGTACTAGTTATTATACATAAAAACTTAAATAGATACAATAAATTATTTACAATCAATAAATATATGTTATTATAGAAAGCACTTTATTAAAAAGGGAGATTATTATATGAATATTAATTTTGAATTATATAAAACATTTTACGTAGTTGCTAAAAATAAAAATATTACTAAAGCTAGTCACGAATTATTAATTAGTCAACCTGCTGTTAGTAAAGCTATTAAGAATTTAGAAAATCAATTAGATTGTACTTTATTTATTAGAAATAGAAGTGGTGTTTATTTAACTGAGGCAGGATTAGAATTATATAAAGAAGTAGAAAATGCTTTATTTATTTTAAATAATATTGAAGATAAAGTAAAAAGTATTAATGATATAAACTATGGTGTTTTATCTATTGGTACTAGTAAAACTATTGTTGAAAAATATTTATGTAAATATATTGAAAAATTCTATAAAAAATATCCTAATATTAAAATAAATATTATTACTGGTTCTGATAAGGAATTAATAAAAAAAGTAAGAATGGGTATTATCGATTTTATTATTATTAATACACCATGTGATATCCCAAATGATTTTACAATTACCAAGTTACAAAAATTAACTACCTTCTTTGCTGGTACTAAAGAATATAAAGATATTATAATTACTTATGATAATATTAAGCATCTACCTCTTATATTACAAAGTACTGGTTCTACTACAAGATATTATTTAGAAAAAATTTTAAATAATCAAAATATTACTATTACTCCTAAAATGGAATTTACTAGTAGTACATTAGTATTAGAATTTATTAAAATGGGTTTAGGAATTGGTTTAGTAATAAAAGAATATTTAAATGATGAACTTGATAAAAATATTATTTATCAATTAAAAAGTAATATACCATTAGAAAATAGATATATTAGTTTAATAACTTTAAATGATAAAAATTTAAGTAATATTGCTGTTAAATTTATTGAAGTTTTAAAATAGAATAACTATTTTTATCTTTTTCTGACTAAAAATCCTGTTTTTAACTTATCACAATTTTCAAAAGGAATTTCTTCATACTTTAAATTTAATTTTTTCATATAAAAATCACGAATTATTTCATTACAATCATAATCCTCTCCGCTTTTAAAGTCGTTAAAAAATATACTATTATATAAGCCATATTTTAAAGCATGCGAATTTAAATTATATTCTTCAAATAAAAGTTCCTTATCACTTATTTTAGCCTCTCCAAAGTAACCTTTACCAATAAATACTGAAGTATCTGAAACGCTAGTTTCATAACACAGATCGTCTTGCATATAATCGTCTTTATAATAACAATTATGTAAAAGTATTTTTATTAAATAAATTAATTCGTTAGCATTTAAATTATTACTATCTCTAAAATTATAATCATAGTAGTTTGGCAGTAATTTTCTAAATTCAACTATTTTACCAGCATAAGATCTACCTCCAATTGCCCAATTATATATAGGTATTTCATCTAATGGCTTATAATTAAAATTAAAATTAAATTCAGAAGCTTGCTTTATAAGTTTTAATATAAAATCTGATTTATATTTAGTTTTAGGTAACGATAATAAAGTATGTAAATACGTATAACTTTTATCCGTTGTTCCAATATGTAAATATAAGTAATTAAAGATAAAAGATAAAATTTTATATATCTTTTCTTCAGAAAAATTATGTAAAAAAAGTTCATGTGGAATATATCTAGTTGTACCTGAAATAATCTTTGATAAATTATCTTTACCAAAGAAATCCACCATTGAATCTTCACATATATCTTTTTCAAAATATCCCTCAATATATGAAACTAAATTAGCAAGGGTTAGATCATGGTACAAAACACCATTAAAATAACTAGTATTTTTATTATTATTATTTAAGTCTCCCCAAATTTCGCTCATTTAATATCTATCCTTTACTATTTTTTTCTAACTAGAAATCTTGTTGTTTGATTAACTAAATCATCTTTTGTAACACTTTTATATTCTAAATCTAATTTATACATAAAAAAGTCATAAATTTTTTTGTTATACTTTTTAGAATGCAAAAAATCTTGTACAAAAATGCTATTATATAAACCATTTTTTAACTCCTCGTTCTTAAAAGTATATTTACTAAATAATAATTCATTAGGTATTTTAGGATAATCATTACTCGATTCAATACTAATTCCAAATGGTTTATCTGGTTTAAATTCTTCATGAGTTCTTTGAAATCGACCTTCTCCATAAGTTTTTTCTTCTACAAGCCAATTACAAGTAGTTGTATAATAATAATTATGTTCTTTACGATCACCCCAATTATACACATCGGGATATGCAATATGACAATTATGTAACAAAGCTTTTATTAAAAAGTTGTGTTAAACTTTATGACTGATAAGCTTAAAATCGTGATATAATAGTTATAGCCAAACAAAATGTAGAAAG